>JAFTTU010000157.1 GCA_017466635.1 Bacteroides sp. | reverse complement strand
CTGTCATACTTTTGGAGAATACATCATTTTCGTCCCACTTTGCCAACACTTCCTTGTTCACTTGTGAAAGGTTGAGCTGGGAGAGTTCTGCGAATTTCTTACTCATAATTTTATGTTGTTTTTCTTATCTTCTTTTTACCTTAGAAAAGGCCCTAAAAATTTAAAGTCGCAAATTTACAAGAAAATAGATAGATACGAAAGAAATTGTTTGTAATTTTGCGCCCAAATTCGAAAAAGAACGATGAATAAAACAAAAATTAACTCCAACACGAAACAACCGAGCCTTTGGGCACTGAGCCCATTGCTCGTTTTTTTATGTCTATACTTAGTAGTATCACTCATTGTCAACGATTTCTACAAGGTGCCCATTACGGTGGCTTTCCTGATTTCATCGGTGTTTGCCATCTGTATCACCAAGGGACTTTCGCTCAACGAACGTGTCATGCAATACTCCCAAGGAGCGGCTAACAAGAACGTGATGCTCATGATATGGATATTCGTTCTAGCGGGAGCTTTTGCTCAGAGTGCCAAGGATATAGGCGCTATTGATGCAACCGTTAATTTAACTCTCCAACTCCTTCCGGGTAATTTGCTTTTGGCGGGATTCTTCCTGGCGGCTTGCTTCATTTCCTTGTCCATCGGTACTTCGGTGGGTACGGTGGTAGCTCTTGTTCCAGTCATTGCCGGTATTGCCGAAAAGACGGGTATGGACATGGCGTTTATGACGGCCATCGTGGTGGGCGGTGCGTTCTTCGGCGATAATCTTTCGTTCATTTCCGATACCACCATTGCCGCTACCCGAACTCAAGGATGTGCCATGCGTGACAAGTTCAAGGTGAATTTCCGCATTGTCCTTCCGGCGGCACTTGTAGTGTTGGGATACTACATCTATCGGGGTTTTGGTATGGATGTTCCCCCCGAATCATACACCATCGAATGGGTGAAGGTTCTTCCCTACCTTGTGGTACTTGTTACAGCTTTCATGGGCTTCAATGTAGCCTTGGTGCTCTTGTTGGGCATCATTGCAACAGGTGTGGTAGGTCTATGCACCGGTAGCATTGATATCTTCGATTGGTTCGGTTCATTAGGTACCGGTATGAGCGGCATGGGCGAACTCATCATCATCACCCTCATGGCGGGAGGTATGCTCGAATTGATTCGCTTCAATGGCGGGGTGGATTACATCATCCAGGTACTGACACGCAAAATCAATGGCAAGAAGGGAGCCGAAATATGCATCGGTGCTTTGGTAGCTATAGCCAACGTATGTACCGCCAATAACACCATTGCCATTATCACGGTTGGTCCTCTTGCCAATGATATTGCCACGAAATACGGAGTCGACAAGCGCAAAAGCGCCAGCATCCTCGATACGTTCTCGTGTGTCATTCAGGGCATTATCCCTTATGGGGCACAGATGCTCATGGCGGCCAAGTTGGCTTCCATTTCACCACTCAACATCATCGAATACCTGTACTATCCGATGGGTATTTTCATCATGGCGATGTTCAGTATCTTTGCCCGTTGGCCGAAGAAGTATTCATAATCTCCGTTCCAAATAGGTATATCCGTAAAGTCCGGCACGATAGTTGGAAATGAACTCATGTCCTTCTTCGAGCGTGATGACACCTTTCTTCACCGATTGGCTCACCCAAACTTCGATGGCACGTACCATACGTTTGTGGTCGAACTGCACATAGTCGAGCACATCGGCGATGGTCTCTCCCTCGATGATACGGTCTATTCCGTATTCATCGCCCTTGATGGTGATGTGAACGGCATTCGTGTCTCCGAAGAGATTGTGGAGGTCGCCCAAGATTTCTTGATAGGCTCCTACCAGGAATACACCCAAATAGTATGGCTCGCCCTCCTTCAACGGGTGGACGGGCAAATGATAGGCATGGTTAGCGGTGGAGATGAAGTGGTCTATCTTTCCGTCCGAATCGCAAGTAATGTCCTGTAGGGTAGCCGTATACGTAGGTTGCTCATCCAGTCGGGTGAGTGGCATCACGGGAAAGATTTGGTCTATCGCCCATGAATCCGGCAACGACTGGAAGAGCGAGAAATTGCAGAAATACTTGTCGGGCAGGCTTCGCGAAATTCTTCGCAATTCCTCCGGAGCGTGCTTGCTTTTCGAAACCATTTCATTCACCTCTCTTGCTATCGACCAGAAAAGTCGTTCCACCGATGCACGGGTTTCCAAATCCACCAATCCGAGGTTGAAGAGTTCCAAGGCGTCTTCGCGGGCTTGAAGGGCATCGTGCCACATTTCAATCAGGCGGTTGGGCGTAAGATTGTCCCAAATCTCGTATAAATCCTTCACCAATTCGTGTGCTCCCTCCTCTATCTCTTCTTCTTCGCCAAAAGAAGGCAAACGGGTACTGGTCAGTGCCTCGAATACGAGGATGGAATGATGGGCGGTGAGCGAACGTCCCGACTCGATGATGAGGTTGGGTTGCTCCAGTCCGTTCTTCCGACAGATGTCCACCAACGAATAGATGGCATCGTTCACATACTCCTGAATGGAATAGTTGATGCTATTGCCACTCACAGAAGAATGTGTTCCGTCATAGTTCACGCCCAATCCTCCCCCGATGTCCACAAAACGGATGTCGTAACCACTCTTGCGGAGCTGGGCATAGAACTGGGTGACTTCCTTCATGGCGGTCTTGATGCGCCGGATGTTGGTCACTTGGCTTCCGATGTGGAAATGGATGAGCTTGAAGCAATCGGTCAGCCCCTCACGTTTCAGCAAGGCCAAGGCATCCATCAGTTCGCTCGAATTGAGACCAAACTTGCTGGTATCTCCTCCAGACTCTTCCCATTTCCCGCTTCCCGAACTGGCCAACTTGATGCGGATGCCGACATTAGGCCGGATACCCATCCGCTTGGAGAGGTTGGCCAGGATACGGAGTTCCATCATCTTCTCCACCACGATGAAAATCTTGCGTCCCATTTTCTGGGCAAGCAAGGCCAGTTCGATATAGCTTTCGTCCTTGTATCCGTTGCAGATGATGAGCGAATGGCTATCCACGTTAAGGGAAAGGACGGCATGGAGTTCGGGTTTCGAGCCTGCTTCCAAACCCACATTGTACTGCTTCCCGTGGCTGATGAGTTCCTCCACCACGGGGCGCATCTGGTTCACCTTGATGGGATAGACAATGTAGCTTTGTGCCTGATAGTCATACTCCTGCGAAGCACGTTCGAAGCATTTCGAAATCTTGGCGATGCGGTTGTTCAGGATGTCGGGGAAACGTAGGAGTACGGGCAACGACACATCGTGTAATTGCAATTCTTCCAATAGTTTCTTCAAGTCGATTTCGGGTCCGTCTTCCTTGGGACGTACCACCACATTACCCTCTTTGTTGATGGAGAAATAATCCTTTCCCCAACTGTTTATGTTGTACAACTCCATAGAGTCGTCCACTTTCCATTTTCTCATTTTCTTCTTTTGTTTGATAAATATTTTATCCCATCCGATGCTTATAATCCTCATAACCGAAGCGACGAATCACCTCGAAACGGTCTTCCTCTGGATGATATATTACGATGGACGGATGTGTCACCCCATTGAACATCGTGGTCTTGACCATCGTGTAGTGTATCATGTCGCGGAACACCACGAGGTCGCCCGGCTTCGGCCAATGGCGCTCGTCGAACGACCAGCATCCCACATAGTCACCGGCCAGGCAAGAATTTCCACCCATATACCAACGCACTTCCTTCCCTATCGGATCGTGCATACCGATGATGGCAGGTTTGTAGGGCATTTCCAGGCAATCGGGCATATGGCAAGCAAACGACACGTTGAGCATCAGGATGTTCCGTCCTCCGTTGCAAAGCACGTCCTCCACCCGGCTCACCAATACGCCCGTGTCCCACAAGAAAGCACTGCCCGGTTCGAGGATGACACGCAGGTGCGGATGCCGTGCTTTGAAGTCGCGGAGGATTTCTATCAAGACATCTTCATTATAGTCCTTGTGCGTCACGAGGTGTCCACCGCCTAGGTTAATCCACTTCAGCCGGTCGAAGAAATG
>JAFTTU010000017.1 GCA_017466635.1 Bacteroides sp. | reverse complement strand
AAATAATACTGTTAGTAGCCTTTATTTGCATATTTTGTCATAACTTTGAGCAATAAAACGATTGTTGGTTTTCATTGAATCAAATCTATGATAAATAAATGTTTGTTTTCGGTGTGGATATTCCTATCCGTATGGGTAGTGTCATGTTCTTCTGCTGATGAGGAGAGTAGCAATAAGCGTGTATGGTCGAATCTGCCTGCTTATACACAAGTGTTTGAAAATCAAAATGAATTTGGACTGACCTCTGATGTATATGATGGCATTTGGGAAAGTTACTCTGCACCCGAACTTCCTCGTGTGCCCCATCCGTCGCCCGAAGTGAAGCGATGGTTGGAAGCGGAAGGATACAATTATCTGAATGAAGAAACCGATAGCCTTACCCGTGGCAAATATCCCAATCCTATCCGCATTTGGGAGAGCGAACCTTATCCCATCGGGAATGGGCGCATTGCGGCTTCAGTTTTTCACGGAAGCGGACGTGACCGTTATGCATTGAATGAAGTCTCTTTTTGGTCGGGTGGATTGAATGCAGGCATAATTAATGAGAAAGGAGACAAAAGTTTTAATCGTGAGCAAGGCCCAGAAGCGATGTCCGATGAGTTTGGTGGTTATCAACCAGTAGGCGATTTGATGTTCGATTTCGGTGCACCTGTGTCGGAATCTTCTTTCCTTCGCGAAATCCGTTTGGATGAAGGCTGTGTCTCGGCAAGAGGCGAACGGAAAGGAGTGCATATACAAAGCAAGGCTTTTTGTAGCTATCCCGACCAAGTGATGGTGCTGCATTATACGTCCGACAAGCCGTCGGGGTTGAGTGGAAACTTGCTTTTTGCCACGCAAAGGCCGACGGATAGTGTCTTTGTGGAAGGGAACACCCTCAGGTTGGTTTGTCCGTTGCCGAATGGCATGAGATGTGAAGTCTTGGCCTCTGTTCGGCATCATGGTGGAGTGCTGAAAGAAGCTGATAAGCATCTGTCGTTGGAAGAAGCTGATTCGTGCACTATTCTCTTGGCCATCGAAACCAATTATGAGATGGATTTCTCGAAAAATTTCCGGGGTGAAGAACCTCAAGTTCGCATTGCCCGACGCATGGACCAGATTAAAGACTTTTCTTGGGACGAACTTCAAACCCGTCATGCGGAAGATTATTCCCGTTTGTACAATCGTCAGCGCGTTTCATTGGGAACGTCTTCACGTTTGCTTCAAAACCTGCCGACGTTTAAACGTCTGCAAGCATATAGGGAGAATCCCGAAGACCCCGGGTTGGAGGAAACACTCTTCAACTTCGGTCGCTATCTCATGATAAACACCTCTCGTCCGGGAAGTCTTCCGGCTGGACTTCAAGGTATTTGGAATGGTATGATTAATGCTCCTTGGGGCAATGATTATCATAGTAACATCAATTTCCAGATGGTCTATTGGCTTCCGGAGCCGGGCAATCTCAGCGAATGTCATTTGTCGATGATTGATTATCTAGATGCCATGCGTGAGCCTTTCCGTCAGAACACCCGTGAATATCTGCAGGCCATAGGTGAGGATGCCGATAAGGTGAAGGATGGATGGGTGGTTTATACCTCGCACAACCCCTTCGGTGCCGGTGGATGGCAAGTCAATCTTCCCGGCTCGGCGTGGTATGGATTGCACTTATGGGAGCATTTTGCCTTTACGAATGATACGACCTATTTGTGTCGTCAGGCATATCCTATGATGAAAGAATTGTGTCATTATTGGGAAAGCCAACTCAAGCCCTTGGGTAAGGGTGGGGAAGGTTTTGAATCGAATTATCAGCCGGTTGATGTCGCCCAATATCCAGAGTTGTCGACCGTCAAAGCAGGTACGTTGGTCATTCCTAACGGATGGTCTCCCGAACATGGCCCCCGTGGTGAAGATGGAGTGGCTCACGATCAGCAAATTGTGAGTGAGTTGTTTGACAATACCATTCAGGCATCCGAGATATTGAACGTTGACAAGGAATGGAGTGCTCATCTGAAACAAATCCGCCAACGGATGCTTTCTCCTCAAATAGGCAAGATGGGCAATTTAATGGAATGGATGATTGACCGTTCTCCCGAGACCGACCATCGTCACACGTCCCATTTGTTTGCGGTCTTCCCTGGTAAAGGCATTGGCTTAAAGAAGACACCGGAGTTGGCCGAAGCTGCCCGCAAATCTCTTTCATTCAGAAAGAATACGGGTGATAGTCGACGTTCGTGGGCATGGACTTGGCGAAGTTTGTTGTGGGCACGTCTTCACGAAGGCGAGTTGGCTCACGATATGATTGAAGGCCTAATCACTCACAACATGTTGGATAATCTTTTTGCCAGCCATCGCATTCCTTTACAAATAGATGGTAACTACGGGATAGCTGCCGCTATGCTCGAAATGCTCATCCAGTCGCACGATGGCGTCATCGAGCTTCTTCCGGCACCTACCGAAGTCTGGAAAGAGGGTTCGGCATTCGGATTAAAAGCGAGAGGAAATGTGGAAGCCGATATCAAATGGAAGGACGGAAAGGTGACCGAATGGAAGCTCTATTCTCCGCAACGCATCCCAGTGAAAGTCCTGGTCAATGACCAGTTGCACGAAGTCGTACCCGAAATCCGTCATCAATAAGAATCGTAAAAAATAGAACATTATGATAAAGCAAGTATCATTCCATCTGACTGCTAAGAGAAGAGGTTGCCATTTGGTCACTTCAGAAGTGTTGAGTCATCTGCCTCGTCCGTTGCCACAAGCAGGATTGCTCCATCTTTTCGTGCAACATACCTCGTGTGCACTTTCCATCAACGAAAATGCCGACCCCGATGTGCGTACCGATTTAAGTCAAATCATGAATCACCTTGTCAAGGAAAACGAACCTTATTATAACCATACGATGGAAGGTCTGGACGATATGCCCGCACATGCCAAATGTTCTCTTTTCGGAGTAAGCCTTACTATCCCCATTACCAATGGCCGTTTGAATTTGGGTACATGGCAAGGCATCTACCTTTGCGAGTTCCGCGATTATGGAGGCGAGCGCCGTATCGTGGCGACTATCTACGAATGATTATTCGTGTCTTGGCTTCTTGCCAATCGGAAAGAAGATTCCAAAGACCATCTTCGGAGAGCACCCCACGTTTCAAATCCTTAGGAAGCAGGCCAGCTTCATCATCGGCATAGTCCTGTATCCATTCCTTGCCACTATAATATTCGGAAAGGACAGCAATGGCCTCTTGTAACTCTTGATACTTTTCAAGAGTTGTCACAGGTTCTTCCATAGCTTTCTTTGCAAAGTCGAACAATTGTTCCATTTGTTGGATTCTGGTTATTTGTTGCATTGTTATTATTCTATTATTTCCCAGAAACCGCCTTTGTCAGGACCAACACGACGTAAGTATTTGCCACGCATCGCTTTTATATTACTTCCTACAGCAGTATAACTAATGCCCAATATATTAGCTATGTCTGTTTTAGATATGTATGGGTCGTCAATAATTAATCGTAATATTGCTACTTTATTCTCTTTTAGTTTATCACCATTAGAATTAGCCTTTTTTATAATTCTGTCTATTATTCCTATGTTTTCTGGTAACTTTTTGATGTTTTCTGGTAACTTTCCTATGTTTTCTGGTAACTTTTCTGTCAACTTCTCAATGTTTTCTGGTAACTTTTCTGTTACCCTATTGATATTTTCTGTTACCTTTGATACAGTAACCTTCAGAATAAAGTCATCGGTATGGAAAGCAGGAGCTATGGTGCCATTCACTTCCAATTCACGACACATACGGTCGACACCTTCCCCGTATTCTTTAACATAATGATATGTTTTCAAGAAAGCGGCAATCTTGGGGTTTCGAGAGAAATGGGTGTATCGGATATTGGACGGACGTACCATACCTGGTAATCTACCTGGACTCTCAAACACGATGCGATTATCAAACATCTTGATTTGAATTTCTGTTCCTCTGATATTGTAAGCTCTATGGCAACAAGCATTAACCACCATCTCTTGAATCACGAACTTTGGATAATCACGTCGAGTTACGAACTTGCCAGCCTGTCCTAAAAACGTATGTTCTGCCACTTGCGTTTCTAGGTATTCAACCGTCTTTTCTATTTGATGAAGGATAGTACCCTCAAAAATTACATCCTTGATGACATTCATTTCTGTACCAACCTTCTCATCCATTCCTTGATAGCGGATAAAACGTGTACGGGCACGTGGTAAAAATGATTGAGGATTCTTACCGAAAAGCAACATACAAGCCACACTTACCACTTCTTCACCACTTTTGTTTGTGGTTACGAAATGGTTGTTTTCTCGTAAATAAGCTAATGGTGATTTACTATAACCTAGCATGTTCACATACCTAGTCACGGCATCCATATCAATGTCTTCGATGCTTGCACCATAAACAGCTGTATCCTCAAAAGAACGTTCACCTTTATCATACATCAATTGCACCCGTTCGTCAAACGTCAGTTTTCTGCTCTTATCACCCACACGCATAAAAGCTTCATCTGCTTGGTTGGTATGAAGACTCGAGCTCGCAGGAATATGCATCAATAGAATACGGTTCTCATTTCCATCTTTATCTGTACAAGGCACATAAGTACAAGTAACAGGAATAGATGGATTGCAGAAGTCGAAGGGTACACGCAACAATTCATTGAGTTTGTCAATATGTTGGTTCACCCCTTCGCAATTTCTCGATTTGTCCGATATACCAATAGCGATAACACCACCATCCGCATTGGCAAATGCGACGATGGGTATTGCCAGCGCTTTCGGTTCTATTTGAATGCTCTTGCAATCAAATGTTTGGTCTTCCTTGCGGGTTTGTATTTCTTGTATGGTCATATTATCTATGTTTGATTATAACGACAACCTTATATTTTATTTACAGATGATTCTATATTTGTGATTTTGGCTATAAGCACTGGGCTATTTTAAGGAATTTATCCGTTGATTTACACCCAATAACACAGCCTCCTTTGTTAGGAGTTGGAAGCTTCAGCTGACTTGAAGTTTTTCCATTTAGAGCATATTCACATCCATCTATAATTACAATATAATGTTTCTTGTTTCTCGATTCCAAAATTACAGAATCTGACTTAAAAGGCCATTCGTCTTCATGTTGAAATTTCGATATCTTCTTAGATTTGTAAAACACAAACGACTTTATCTTATTAATAAACGTTCTTCTATGTGCAACAAAATCACTATCACATTCTCTTTTTTCAATCGCATAATCAGTCTTCCCATAGTCTCTGTCATACATGCATTCAAAAGCAGAAAAATTTGCCATTGTCGCACCTAGAAAGACTTTTGAATCTTGGCCAAAGATATGTTGTCGTGATAAGATAGATAAAAATTTCTCTATAATGATAACTATTTTATTACTTACCTTTTTGTAATATTCGTTTCTTGTTTCTACATCAAAAAACTTGGAATATTCAAGTTCTGCTAAAGGTACTAGTGCTTCCTCTAATTTTTCCCATCTTGAAATTGGGGACACGCTATCGCTATCAATCAAATGATTTATGTTGTAGTACTTTCCATTATTACCGAAATCAGAAAGTATATTCAACAATTGATTTAAGTAAACATTTGACAGATATTGTTCATCTTCAATATCAACGTCTCGAGTTCCTGTACCGTAATAATTTTCTTTTATATTTTTTAGCAATTCAACTAAAGAATGTGTCTTTAAAGTCCTAGGGAAAAGTTCTTCATTATCATTTTCAATTCTATATGCAATTATATATGATTTGAGAAAACGTTCTATTCCTTGTGACAATAAAAGTAATGGCAAAAAATAGAAATCATTACTATAGTCTATTTTTTGTAAATTACCTAATCCTTTACGTATTAGTTTGTATGAAAGCTCAAACTCTTGTTGTAAGGTGCTAATATAATCGACGTTATTTCCTATTTCACTATTTCCCATATCTCTATTACTCTTTCAAATTATCTATATTTGTACTTGTTTTTATAAATATCCAATCTGAAACAAAACTTTTATCTGAAGATTTACATGTTTTATCAATCTAGCCATCCTTTCTTTTTTATATAGTCAACAATTGGAAGCACAATAGGAAGTACGGCAACTCCAACTAAAATAACAGCAAAACTAATGAACGCATTTGCTACTCCGTTGGCTAAAATTAAAAAGAAAATTATTAATAGTAAAATAAAAACTACCCCCATAAGCTAATTTTTTGTTTTTTCTTTTTTAGAATGAAACAACTTTCCGTAAGGTACAGATTCTATTAAATATTTCCTACCCCATCCTCCTTCTTTTACGTTGATTCTAAATGGGGACGTTTCTACAAAAAAGTATCCTACACATATTGTGTCGGAACCTTGTTTTCTGCTCAATTTAATTTCATAATTACGAAAATCTTCTTTTTCAGTTTCAATAATATAAGCATATTTTTCATTAGAAAGATAATTTGCATATGCATTTATCATCTTTCGGCTTTGATTGTCCACATAGTCATCTGAATAGATCATACCCAACGTAAACTCCACTATTATAAGAAACAGAAAAAACAACACTTTTTTCCTTTTAATATGCTTTTCTCTTAGATTTGATAAGACAATTCCATATATAGCAATAATTATAATTGCGGAAATTGTTAATATAAGTGGACAAAAAGGGAAATAATATAATGGAATAATAAATAATAATCCTAAAAACAGAAGGAAAGGCGAAACGTTCCAAAATCCTATTTTCCCTATAGTACGTTCAATTGTTAATAAGAAAAAATAAACAATAGTATAAATGATAAAAATAATGCATAAAGGATTTTCACTTCTATATACTTCATAGAAATTACACAACCACCCATCCCATGGTATTCCACATTTCATAGTAAAACCAATAATAATAGATAAAATAATCGATGCAGTTCCTCTTCGTATATTACATAAAAATAATATCATTATCAACATCCCACCTATTATGTGTATTGGGAACATCCATACCATAAAAAGGACTATTATAACACAAAATATAATAAATACATTTTTATGTAACAGCGACAACATAGCTACATATCCTAAATCAAATCTAGACATATTCTTATATAATTTATGCAATTAACGAGCGTGTGTTATTTAACATTTATTGTGTCATGCCTTATAGCAATGAGATTCCTTCTCCTTCCTAATCTCATCCAACACCTTCCCATCATACGAGAAATACTTCGCTCCTTGATAAGCTCCCGAAGTATTCCGTTGTTCTTCAGGCATGAAAGTACCCACGAAAGGAGAAAGTTTATAAATACGTCCTTCGTACTCGATGGAGTCATCGGATGCAACCTTAACGGAAATACCTTTGGGAATGAACGTGATTTCTTCGCCTATCTTGATGTCGCACATGGAGAACTTGAAGCGAGGACGTTTTACTTCACGCTTCTGTGATTCCTTGCACTCATTTTTAACAACCGGTTTGTTATCTTGATACAATATCACTTCGGCATCATCTATCGTCGTGGCAATATCACGGAAGATGTCGAGTGCCAATTGGGGAGCAACGTTGAAGAACTCCCTATTTTGACGAATACGCAAATCAGTAAGGCGGTCGATGGTTTTATGCACCAACTCTTCCACCTCATTGTACTTCGTGGTTTTCATCGTGGCAAAAATTTCGAAAGGCAAGGGTACGGCGGTATTGTCCAACTCCTTGCTTCTCACATCCACAGGACGTGAACTTTTACCTATCTTTACCCAATCTTCACGAAAACTGGGATTCGTCAATATATATACGTAGCCAGGTTCTTTGTTGCTCATATAGTAATTAATTATTCTCCGACTACAAATTTAGTGAAAATATATAAGAATCCATCCGCTTATGGAATGATTGTGAAAAATTATTCTTTTAAAGAATATAAAGTCATCAGTAAATACGATTTAAAAAAGATTCTCAAAGTACTATAGGAAAACTCTATACATAATTATTAATTCTTTTAAAATGCAGACATTATTTCGATTATACTGAAAATAGCGTAATAGAGGTGAACCAAAACTTTATTCATATTGTTTCAATTACGTAGCTAAATTAAGAAAGATATGAGAAACATATTTAATAATAATTTAGGGAGTTGAAAATCACAATATAAATTATACTTTTTTATGGTTACAGTATATTTGGATAAACAGGTTTTTAGTCATCTTTTCAAAGCAAAAGAAGAGAAGTACATTCGTTTACGCGAAAAGATATTATCTCACAAGGATCAATTTATTTATTTCTATTCCAATGCTCATTTGTTCGATTTACAAAAAGATTTGACTAGTTGCAAGTATGATGAAATGGAGTTCATGCAATCGATTGTTGATGGAAATCGTTTAATTTATGAAGCTCCAAATATAATGGTCTTGAAACAATCTCCGCATGATGCTTTCAGAACTATAGGGGAAATAGGAGATTTCTCATGGCTTAAATATATTGATTTTTCACAAATAACAAAAGAACAGAAAAAAGCAATAAATAATATTGTTGATATTACCATCAAGGATTTCAAAGGAGAATTAGATTCTGATTGGCTGACAAAAAGAATTCCAATATCTGAAGATGAACTTCAAGTAGACAAACAAACTTTCGTATCATTGATAGAACGTATAGCTTACCACTTCTATGAGAATAAGGAGTCGTATAAAAATATAAGAGATAATACGATTGCTATGTATAATCCGACATTAATTACTGCCGAAGAAGAAAGTTCTTTTAACGAGCAATTTGCTTCATCTCCATTAGGATTATCTTTTGGAGAATTGGTTAAAGCAGCCTTAACGCAAACTGGATTATCGTCCATAGATCCGGCAATAGTTTATAGTATAGCATATATATTCCTTGACTTATTTGGAGTAAACAAAGAAACTCGGAAGAAGGTTAGGTTTCAAAACATGCAAACAGATAGTTGCCATAGTTTCTTTGGCTCATATTGCGATTGTATAGTTAGTGATGATGAGGGTATGCGTCGTAAGTGTAAGGTGTTATACAAGCTATTTAACATCGGAGCCAAAGTGTATTCCATAGATGAGTTTATTGAAAGGTTTAACAAGTCAATAAAAGACAATGAAAAATCTGCGCATGAATACATTGGTGAAATCTTTGATGATTGTTTAACTATGCAGATTAAAAAAATAGAGATTACACCTGAGCATACATTGTTACAACTGAACACTTCTTGTACGTATTTCGGATATTTCAATTATATGTCAGTAAGAAGAACAAAAGACGAAACAGATATTATACTTTATAAAAACAATGATTTTAGCCAATTTATTCTAGCAAAAGAAATAGAGATTATAGTCAATCGATTTGTCAGAGTCTTTAATGATATAGGTGCTAACTTTGCTCTATTTGATGAAGCGAACGAATTTCCTCAAATTAATACAGGTAATTGGGCAAGGGTACTAATTTTAAATTCTGCAGATATGTATTTAACCAAGTTCGGAGATGCACCTATGTTGTGCTTATGGATTAAGTTAAAATAATCTGAGATCCAATTTTACAGAAAAGGGGTAAAGACTAACAGCCTTTACCCCTTCACATAAATCATTCCAATGATTCCTTAATCACTCGTCGAGTTTCCTTCTTGTACTCCCGGCGATTGTAAGATTCTCCCTTGCATATCCAACAACTACAAGGAGTACCGGTGGTCTTATAGATATAATTCCGCTTCTGCTTGGCCAACTCGAACCAATGCGGACGTTCTACCAGATTTCCGTCTTCATCCCAAAGACAATCTTGATAAGCAGCACGCAAAATCATTCTCGCTTTAAACAAACGCCACTGATGGCGCTTTCTCCAAAGTTTGTTTATTTTTTCCATCGTCTCTTTCAATTAAATTGATAATGAGCGATGGATTAAAACGATGGGAAATTCTTGTCTTCATAGTGATGTGATTTTAAATAAAGATTTGCATGACTATATACAAAAAGTATGCCAAAACCGAATATAAGCCATTTTGTCAGCATCATATCTTTGGTACAAAAGAAATAACTCCTTATCTTTGCCCTCAGAAAACATCAAGAGCAGTGTAACCAACTGCACCAACCGAGCAGGGATGCCACGGTGGTCAAGTTACGATGTGGACAAATAATTATTAACGTCAAAAAAATATCCGTATGAAAAATAAAGAAAACTCTTACGCAAATGCGCGTGTCGGCTTTTATGAAAGCCGCTTTCAGAATCAAACCAATAAGCAATTAGTAAATGAATTCAATAAGCTGGCCAATTCACGTGGATGGACAGCGGAACGTTCATACTTTTCCGTTGCACTCATGAATGAAATGATTCGACGGGAAATGGATGTTTCTGCTATTACGGAATGTAATGATAGGGGACAAGTGCTTTCCGTTCGCTATGTCGTCGTTCGATACGATGAGGCGTCAAAGTCTTTGGACCATTGATATAGTATAAAATCATCACCTTGCTTATCTTGCTGCTCGGATAAGCAAGGTGATTGTCATATTGTTCAATACTCAATCATTTCTTGGGTACTCATCAACATTTCTTGGGTACTTTCTTGGGTACTTGTCCTGTTTTTCCTAATCCTACAGAAAAACCCACTCCCCCATACACTCCAGCAACCACCCTTCAACTCTCAATCTCTCAACAAAAACGGGTGGCAGGAGTCCTTGCACCGGCGTTATTCTCCTGCCATCGAGGCATAGTGGCCATTGTCCGGCACATACACGGGATTCCGTGGAGTGGAGATGTTCTTCAGCTTGCCGTCTTCCACCAGTTTGCGGAGCATGCGACAGGCGGTGGGCTTTACTTGCAAGCACAGGAACTGGAAATCGTGACGGGTGAGGATGGCTTTGTTGGCAAAGTGTTCGGTCAGCTTCTCGTCGATTTCCTTGTCCGTCATCGGCATGGAGTGAGGCTTGTTGCGCGAACGGTGGATTTTCTGCTTCTTCAGGCTGTCTTTCAAGTCGACGTCGGCGCGGAAGGACACGTTCTTGAACTCGATGTTTTCCGAGCGGATGCCGTTCATGGTGCGTACTTCTTCCTTGCATTGCAGATTCACCTGGAAATAGCCGATGCCTTCGAGATGCACCTTGCGGCCTTCGCCCAGATGTTCGTTCATCTTGTCGGCCAGGGCGATGAGCACAGACTTCACATCGGCCACGGTCAACGTACATTCTTTCTGGATTTCCTTGGCCAGCTGGTCGGTCGAAACACGTCCTATAGGAACCACGCGGGCATGGTATCTTTTCTTGTTGGTACCCTGAGAATTCGGGTTGCGGTAAAACTCGTATTGAATAGCCATAACTTTATAGATTGATTCTTGCACAAATATAGTCATAATCGATGGAAAAAGCAAATGTTTAGAGTGTATTATTTCAGTGATACGATTGTATCACTCTAGAGATACAATCGTATCATTCTAGTAATACATCCGTATCATTGGAGTGAGACTGTCTACTAGACTGGAAGTTAATGCGACCTTAACCTGATGTGTTTTGCATCGATGCCCGTAGTCAAGGCATTAATTGTTGGGACAAGGACGTGAGCCGATTGTTGTTTTCGCAGAAGATTGCCGACTTTCACCCGTTCCTGGATTATGTGGAGCATTTTGCAAGATGCGGGGTTAGGTATAAAAAGATTAAATTTTTTGAATAAAAAGTCTTTTATTTGCTTGTTTTACAATCTTTTTTAGTAATTTAGCCCCGAAATAGGGAAGAGTAATTTGATAATTGACATAAATTTAACGTATTATGAACGAATTGATCGCTAAAATCAAGGAAATGAGTGAAGCATTGTTGAGTGATGCTGCTGCTCAAGCTGAAAAGGGTAACAAGGCTGCCGGTACTCGTGCACGTAAGGCATCTTTGGATCTTGAAAAGGTATTGAAGGAATTTAGAAAAGTTTCTTTGGAAGAATCTAAGAAGTAATCTTCCGCGAAATTTTGGGAATGAATGGGAGAGGGTGTATCGAAAGAACGCCCTCTGTTTTTTTCTATGCACCTGAATTTATATGATGACACGCTCCTTTCTTATTTCTTAACCTCTTTTATTTTTAAGGATAACAGATTTTTCCTATCTTTGAACAATTCATGTTTTGTAACTAAGAATCTACGATGAAAAATAGAGTTCAATCGATATGGTGGATGTGTATTCTATGGATGTCCGTTTCTTTCTTTTCTTGTGGGAGGGGAAGCGGGAACTCTGTTTATTCGCAAGCGGATTCCTTGAATCATCAGGCATACGATGTCCGATACAAGGATTGGCACCTTTCGGAGAAGTTGGCTCAACAGGCATTGGAGATGGGGGAAGACTATTCGTCCATCAAGGCGGAGGCGTTGAACAATCTGGCCTTTTGTGCCTTCATTCAGATGGATTTCGAACGGGCGGATAGCTTGTTGAATGAAGTATACGAGGAGACGACCAACGAACTGGAGTGCCTGGTGGCAGATGTCGGCAGAATGAAGATTTGCCAGCGTACCGCCATGAACAAGGAATTCTATGATTATCGGAACAGTGCCTTGCGACGCATGGAGCGTATCTCGAAGGATGAGAAAGCCATGGCGGATGATGCTATTCTCCGACGTTTCAACTATGCCTGCTCGGAATTCTCCATTACGTCTTCTGTCTATTATTATTACTTGCAACAAGAGCCTCAATCCTTGGAAGCCATTGGCGAAATCGATGTGGAAAAGGAATTGGAGGGAGATACGGCGCAACTTCTTTATTACTACTACATGAAGGGTTCCGGAGGCTTGTATCAGGCCGATACGCCCGAGGAGATTGTAGTAGGCGAGTTCGACTACTTGATGGATTGCTTGATGATGAGCCATGAAGAAGGGTATGTCTACTTTGAGGCGAATGCATCGCAGGCGATGGCGGAATTGTTGAAGGACCGCAAGAATTACGACTTGCTTATGAACCAACGTCCGGGGATGATGCGTGCCATCAACGGTAACGATTTGCCTTGGGAGGAGTTGGTCATTGCTTTTGCCGAGAGTGCCTTGAAGCTTTTCAAGCAATACGATGATTGGTATCAGATTTCGGGTACTTACCGTACCTTGGCTTCTTGCTATAACGAGTTGGGCAGGCATGAACAGGCGTTGCATTACCTCACGGAAGCGCTTTCGTACGTCAACCTTCATCATGAACAGTTCTATCATTGTCACGATACATTGGACCGCTTGAAGCCTTACATCCCCGAGGCGACTCAATCCATCGAGTTGCAATGGATTAATGCCGAAGGTATCATGACGGTGCCGGAATGGATTGCCCGTTTCCGCGAACAACTCAGTGTGACCTATTCGGCGTTGGGCATGAAGCCTCAGTCGGATTACAATCGTAATATTTATCTGGATATCCTGGACTATACCCGTCAGGACAAGGAGCTGGAGAGCCGGTATTTGGCTTTGGAAGAAGAAGCTGATTTGTTGAATTATCTGCTGGGGATGTTCATCGGGGGATTGCTGCTTCTGGTCGTGTTGATGATTGTCTTGAACCGTCGTTGGAAGGTATGGAATGCCCATTATGTAAATCGCCTGAAAGATACTCTTGAAATATCCCGCCAAATCACGGCTTCGGTACCTTCGGATGCTGAAGAGGTGGAAGATGTGATGGATGCCATCAAGACATCGGTCAAGGGAAAGTTGATGAATCTGGTAGGTGCATCGGATATGGACATTTATCCGGCGGATGAAGAGATGCAGGAGAAATCGGGCCTGCTGTTTCCGTTGAAGGATTCGGAAGGGAAGGTGATGGCGTATTGGCAAGTGAAGGTCGGGGCGGATAGCCGGAAGGATGACAAGGCCTTGCTGGAGGTGGTGGTTCCTTATCTCGCGTGGACATTGGAGAATGGATTGGCCATGATTCAGTTGGGCGATGAACGTCGTCGGTTGGAGAAGGAACAATATGTACACGAGCAGCATCTGATAGAAAACAAGCGGCAGAACCTGATAAAGAAAGCTTGCCTGTTCTTGGTGACCGGCATTACACCTTATATAGATAGGGTCGTTAACGAGGTCCACAAGCTTACTTCGTTCAATTACCTGTCTCGGAAAGAAATCAAGGAAAGCAAGTATCAATACATCGGGGAACTGATTGCCCGTATCAATGAGTACAACGATATCCTGGCCTTGTGGATTAAGATGAGGCAAGGGTCGCTGAGCTTGAATATTGAAAACTTTGCCCTGAATCCGTTGTTTGAGGTCTTGCAAAAAGGACGGCGGAATTTTGAATTGAAGAAGCAGACATTGTCTGTCCGTCCGACGGAAGCTTGGGTGAAGGCCGACAAGGCGTTGACTTTGTTCATGATGAATACACTCATGGAGAATGCCCGGAAGTACACCCAGGAAGGAAGCGAAATCCAAGTTTCTGCATCCGAGGAAGCGGATTTTGTGGAAATATCGGTACAGGACAACGGACCTGGTTTGTCGCAAGAAGACATCGATTGTATCTTGAACGAAAAGGTATACGATTCGGGCAAGATTGGTATGCATACGGCATCGGATACGGAGGCCTTGCAGAAATGCAAAGGAAGTGGTTTCGGCCTGATGAACTGCAAGGGGATTATCGAGAAATACCGGAAGACGAACGAGCTTTTCCGGGTATGTAGTTTCCGGATTGAAAGTCGGGTTGGTGAAGGAAGCCGTTTCTATTTCCGTTTGCCGAAGGGGGCTCGTCGTCTGTTGTGTGTGGGCGGATGGATGCTTTCCATGATGCTGGCTGGATGTGGGGGAGGTACGATATCCTCCGAAAGAAGTGAAGTGGATTCCCTTCGGGTAGATTCGGTGATGAACGACCCGTTGTTGACTGAAGCCAATCGGTTGGCCAATCGGGTATACCAATCCAATCTGGAAGGACATTATTCGGAAGCATTGGTGTATGCGGACAGTACCCTGACTTGCTTGAATGAACACTTTTTGAAACACGCTACCTTCGTTGCTTCTTTGTTGCAATTGGTGGGCGAGGGCGCGGCTGCTGAGTTGGATTGGTATGCCTCCCGTTTTGATACGGATTATTATACGTTGCTCGATGTCCGTAACGAAGCCGCGGTGGCTTATCTGGCGTTGGGAGAATTGGATGCTTATCGGTATAACAATCAGGCATATACCTCCTTGTATAAGCAGATTAGTGTGGACGCATCTTTGGAGGCCTATTGTGAACGGATGGAATTGTCGTCCATCAACAAGATGGTGGCCATAATTTTGTGTGTGGTTTTGTTGGTGTCGCTTTTGGTAGGCTATTATCTGCTGTCTTTGCGGCATCGGTTGAATTATCGTTTCGGACTGGAGCAAGTGCTGGAAATCAATCGTCGGGCATTGGCCGTAACCATGCTTCATCCCGACGAAGCGGAAGCGTTTGTCTCGAAAATGGTTCATGCGTTGGTCAAGGAGATGAATGAATTGGTGTCGCTGGATGTATTGGGTATGGCGGTAATGACGGAAGATTCATCGGAATGGCAGGTGGCTTTTTCGGTATCGGATGAAAAGGAGGAGGAAATGTGGGAAGAGATGCAGGCTTGTTTTGAAACGAAGAGTGCCTCGTGGAATGCCGACAAGAAGCTATGGTGCTTGCCTCTTTGCGTAGAGATAGCCGGTGAAAACCGTTGCTTGGGGGTGATGGGCTTGCGTTGTGCTTTCCATTCAGACAAGGAAGACGACCGGTTGATGCTGGAGTTGGTGGCTAGCTATATGGGTATCCTGGTATACAATGCGGTGGAATTGGTGGCGCAGAAATATCGGGACATTGAATGGGCGCAGGACGAAGCCCGTAGAGTGTTGCGGGAAGAAAATCAGTTGCATGTACAGAACATGGTGCTCGACAACTGTTTGTCCACCATCAAGCATGAAACCATCTATTATCCCAATCGAATCAAGCAGATTATCGATAGGTTGGAGGGTGAAGTGGATGAAGCGGAAGAACGCCGTCAGGTGGAAACCATGGAGGAGCTGGTGGCATATTATAAGGATATTTTTACCATCCTCAGTTCTTGTGCCGCCCGTCAGTTGGAAGAAGTGACTTTCCGGCGGGGAGTGGTGAAGGTGCAGGATTTGATGGAAGCGGTCAACCGTTATTTCAAGCGGGCAACCAAGAAAGTGCCGTTCCAATTGGAGTTGGAAACCCAGGCGGAAGCAGTCTGTGTACTGGGAGATGCCATTCAGCTGAAGTTCTTGTTGGAGAACTTGGTCAATGAGGCGGTGTCTTGTTCAAAGGATGGACGGTTGGAATGTCGGGTGTACAAGGAAGGGGCTTTTGTCCGTTTCGATTTCATCGACCGACGGAGAGAGTTTTCGCAAGAAGAATTGAACCAGTTGTTCTATCCGCATTTGTCTCGTATGCAGCATCAGCATGAAGGCGTGTTGACGGGTACGGAATATTTGGTCTGTAAACAGATTATTCGGGATCATGACGAGTTTGCCGGTCGTCGGGGATGCCGTATGAATGCTTGCCAAGCTCCGGGAGGAGGCTTCATGGTTTGGTTCACATTGCCGGCAAAATAAAGAAGAAATAGAAAAGAAGAATTATGGATACAAAAAAGTTCAAGGTCATCATTGTTGAGGACGTTAAGTTGGAATTGAAGGGCACGGAAGAAATCTTCCGTCATGAAATACCCAATGCCGAGGTCATCGGTACTGCCATGACAGAGGCGGAGTTTTGGCCATTGTTGGAGAAACAGGTGCCTGATATGGTCTTGTTGGATTTGGGCTTGGGCGGCTCGACTACCATCGGTGTGGAAATCTGTGCATCGTTGCGTCAGAACTATCCGGATGTCAAGGTCTTGATATTTACGGGAGAAGTGTTGAATGAGAAGTTGTGGGTCGATGCATTGAATGCCGGTGCAGACGGTATCATTCTGAAAACGGGTGAATTGTTGACGGCCGTGGATGCTCAGGCGGTAATGGAAGGAAAGAAGCTGGTGTTCAACTATCCGATATTGGAAAAGATTGTCGCTCGCTTCAAGGAATCGGTTGCCCAGGAGATGCGTCGCCAGGAAGCCATCATTACTTATGATATCGATGAGTACGATGAGCGTTTGTTGCGTCATCTGGCATTGGGGTATACCAAGGATATGATTACCAACCTCAAGGGGATGCCTTTTGGAATCAAATCATTGGAAAAACGTCAGAATGAATTGATAGCCCGTTTGTTCAAACCGGATGAACGTAATGGCGTCAATGCTTGTCGTCTGGTGACTCGTGCATTCGAATTACGTATCATCGATGTAGACAATCTGGAAGAGGATGAAGAATAATGTAGGCCACTCCCGCATGGGGCTTCTCTTTTTCCTGTTGACGCTGGTCTTGGCATTGGTTTCATGGATAGGGAGCATCTACGGGGTGGGAGAAGTGCAGAGCTTGTTGAGTGCCGAAGGTATCCGATGGGTATTGGGGCATGTGGTGGAGAACTATGTACGGTGTCCGGCATTGGGAATGATGCTGATTCTGTTCATGGGGCTAGGGATAGTCGTGCAATCGGGTCTATATGATATATTGAAACGTTGTCGTCGAAAAGACAAGCAGCTCTCTCGAAAGGAAAGAAGAGCATTGATTGCAGCTTCGATAGCCTTATTAGTTTTTGCTGTTTTGGTGAGCTTGTCTCTTTGTTTGCCGGGGAATTTCTTGTTGGGCGTAACCGGTTCTTGGCTTCATTCGCCATTTGTAGAAGGTTTTGCCTATATCCTGTCGGTAGGTATTGGCTTTGCTGGCATGGTGTATGGATATGTATCGGATACCTTCCGGAGTGTACTCGATGTGGTCAAGAGCATGTCGTCGGTCATTGTGAGTCGGGCGTTTAGTTTGGTCACCTTGTTTTTTGTCGTCCAATTCTTTTCGTCATTGTTGTATACGAATTTGGCGGAATGGGTAGGTGTGAGTGATGGGGTGGTGTATGCTTTTTATGCTATTTGCTGTTTTCTTTCTTTGCTAAAATAGTTTTAGGGGATAATATACTTGTTCACCCTAACTGTCATCCAGAGCGAAGCGAAGGATCTCGGTAGCATAAAGTGTGTGTTACCGGGATTTTTCGGACGGAGTCCTCAACAACTCGTCTTCACTACGCTACGCTCCGTTTTGAATGACACGACTGAAAGAAAGTGGTTTTTCATTTTGATGCCCACATAGCAGCCATCTACGCGCGCGTATAAATATTAAGGTAAAGCATGAAATTGCTCTATCGAAAGGATGTGAAAATATGCTTTACGGCATCTTTTGAGAATCAGTGAGTTAGGAGAAATGTTGCATTTTCCTTGAAAAAAAGAGGCAAGTATATTTGGAGTATATGCTGTAAAGCAGTAATTTTGCACCCGCTTTCGAGAGAGAAACGCAGATGAG
>JAFTTU010000016.1 GCA_017466635.1 Bacteroides sp. | reverse complement strand
ACTTTCCGCCTGTTTGCCGTGCTGACCTTCCTCTGCATCCTGATTTCGCTGTTCGGCATCTTCTCCATCTCCGCTTCCACCATTACCCAGCGCCGCAAGGAAATAGCTATCCGCAAGGTAATGGGTGCTACGGTAGGCGAAGTCATCCGCATGTTCTTCCGTGAATACAGTTGGCTGGTGGGAGTATCGGCTATCATTGCCTTCCCGTTCTTCTACTATACCATTAGTCGATGGTTGGAGCAATACGCTTATCACGTATCCATTAGCATCGGCATGTACATAGCTTTATCGGGGATTACTATTCTATTGGTGCTGCTCACCGTCTTCCGACAAGTGACGCTGGCTGCCAATGAGAATCCGGCGGATGTGGTGAAGAGCGAGTAAAAATCACTAGAAAACCAATCCATACTGCCACCCGTGCAACAGGCTTTCAACTGATTGTATTTCAGAACAAAGCCGTTGCACCGGTGGTGCAACGGCCTTAAACATCTGCAACAAGACTCCGCTATATCCCTTTTAAAAAAGCACTTATAGCGGAGTCTTGACCAAATAAGATTCTACAGCTTTCTTCAATTCCACAAGGTCATTGTTTATCGTCTCCCAAAGGATTTGAGGTTCTATCTGATAATATCCATGCACCAACACATGCCGCATATTGATGATTGCTCGCCAAGGAACTTCGTTGTGGGTTGCTATGAATTCCTTTGTTAATTTATAGGCAGCCTCACCAATAATTGCTACATTATAGAAGATTCCGAATTTCAGAAGCTTGTTTTGAGCGAAATCCTCTTAACTGACTCCTTCCTTAAACTCCATAATATTGTCTATTGCCTCTAGCATGTGAAGAAGACGACTTCTATCTTTAATAGGCTCTCTCATAAATCAGAATTTTATCTTGTTCAGCACTTTCCACCGCAAAAGCTTTCAAGGCCCCGTTTTGCACCAAATCGACTTCCCGACCCAATAGTTCCTTCAAATCGCCATAAATACCTGCATATTTGAACAAACCAATGCGGGCATCTTTGTCGAAATCTACCAATATGTCCACATCGCTATTTTCGGTTTCCTCGCCTCGGGAAAAAGAGCCGAATAGCCAAGCCCTCGTTATTGGCTGGGTAGCTAAATATTCCCTAATTTTGGGAACAATGATTTCTCTGGTCGATGCATTCATATTATCCTTTATTATTGAAACAATAGTTACATTCCATTGTTTTGCAAAAATAAGAATAATATTTGAATTTGCACAAGCATTACACTGATTATCTAAAAAACAAAGCATGAGGTTGTTCCATTAGCTGGAACCATTTCTCCCATTAGCTGGTTCCAAAAGTTCCAATAGGTGGAAAAAGTTGGAACTTTGTCAGTTAACGATTTATGTTGACTGCTTTTAGCCTTATTTATACAGGAGGTTGACTGAGTAAAATTTAATAAAAATTGAAAATACATTGCACTCATTGCACCAACCACCTAATAATTTGTGTATCAGTATACTTTTGGTGTAATGCACCTTGTCTTGGCTTTACATCCATTGCACCAAAGAAAAATTAGGGTGCAATGAATGTAATGGGATTTTCGTTCACATTACACCAAACGGGTATTGATTATCAAATGATTAGATTATTGGTGCAATGAGTGCTAAGTGTTTTTAATCCTTTGATAAGATACTTGATAGTCTCGAAAACAACGCTTCATGAAGCATCGCCACATACATATAGGAGTGAAAGCCAATGCTCCTTTATGCGTAGGCCGATGCTTCATGAAGCGTTAAATTGTAGGATTATTAGTAATTATTATACGTTGACTTTGTATGTTAACGGTACACTTTGGTCAGGAGACTTATGATGAATTCTCAAAATATTGTCTAATTTTAAATCGTTTTTCCATTCTTTGCGTCTTATCCATAGAAAGAAACATAAAAAATGAATTTTAGAAACAAGAAGCAACAACAACTCGACATCTTGGAGAAGTTGGTTGAAGCCAATCAGGACTATCTTTTCCGATTTGCCTATTTCCGTGTCGGTTCACGGGAAGTGGCTGAAGACATTGTGCAGAATGTATTCTTGAAGTTGATAGAGAACTGTATCGACCTGGCATTGATGAAAAGCCCAAGAATGTATCTTTTCAGAATGGTGTCCAACCGTTGCATCGATTACCAACGAAGGGAGGTCATTCACCAAGTACCGTTGGATGAGGTAAAAGGGCTGATGGATGAGAATGAGGAAGAAACGGCCCTCAGACAAGAATATGAACGCATTGTGGCTTTGCTCGATGACATTCCTTTCGAGCAAGCCGAGGTGATAAGAATGAATACCATCGACAATCTTTCGTTTGTCGAGATAGCGGAGATTCTTGATTTGTCTGTCTCTACGGTCAAATCGCGTTTCATGTATGGTGTGAATAAAGTAAGAGCCAAGTTGAATGGATTTAAAAAGGAGGATTGATATGGAAGATATGAATTTGAACGACTTGCAATCGGTACTCGATGAGTTGAAGACGAAACAAGATGCCCGTGTATCGGCAGACTTCAAGGAAAGAGTGATGCAGGAAGCCCGTCAGCATTATGGTGTAACATCCTCTAAAAACTTACGGATAGGAATGTATCTGAAATGGTCGGTAGCTGCCATGGTGGCATTGGTATGCCTTGTTGGCATGTTGACTTTCCAATCCACTCCGCTTTCCGCCCATTCGTTGCTAGAAATGGCCATCCGTAATTTCAAGGACATCCATACAATGGTCATGGACATTGATATCCGCACCCGTCGTCAGGAAAGCTTTTCATACGTGACCGCTGACGATGAGTTTATAAACCATCGCATTCGGGTAAGGTATGATGAACCGATGCGTTGGCGAGTGGAAAAAGTGCCTGGAAGAATCGCTTGTGGAGAAGGAAATGAAAGTTGCTTTTGGTGGACCATGCACAAAGTGGGATATTATAAAAAAGGAAAGCCAGACTCCTATTTGGGATATTTGTCCATATTGTTGCAACCCAAGGAAATCCTTCAACGCGAATTAGACCATTCCTTGGACAGTGAAGGGACGGAATATACGGTGAGGAATGAAGGCGATGAAATCATTCTGACCGTTCATAGTCGTCTGACAGAGGAAGAACGTTCTTATAGGGTCTTGCTGAACCGTGCCATCGAAACATCGGAAAACATCCGTAAATACATCTTCGACAAGAAGACCAAGCGATTGAAGAACCTGATGGTGTATATGGTAGTCAATGGGAAACAAATCGAAGTGATTCGTACCAATCGGATTGTCTATAATGTAGAGATAGGTAGAGCGACTCTGCTCGAACGCCCCTCGGATGTGAAGATTGACTCTTTAGGCTGGGTTTCTTATCCCACTTCGTCGCTGAAGAACACGAGTCCCGAAGATGCCGCACGTATGATTCTTCAAAGTATGGAGAAATGGGACGAAGCCATTTTGAAACCCGTGTTTGGAAATATACATGATGTCATGTGGAAATACTTTAAAGGGACGAAGCTGCTTAAGGTAGGAAAATCCTTTCAAGAAGGTAGTCCCAATAAATATTTCATTCCATATACCATCGAACTTCCAGACGGAAAGGTAAGGAACGGGAATATTGTCTTGCACAAGAAAAAAGATGCATGGACATTTGACGGAGGTCTGTAATATCATTTAAAAACAATCAGTTATGACAAATGAAGAATTCAAGCGTCGGATAGCAGGACTATTCGACAAGGGGAGTCGTGTCGATGAAAAATTGGCCTTGCTCGCTCATCTCTCGGAATGTATCGATTGCATCCGCGAGTTTCTGGAGATAAGTAAGGTGCTGGAAATACTTACCCCAAGCAAGTATGTAAAACGTAATAAAGATAAAGAATCATGAAACAATTTTCATTATTAATGGCATTGTTCTTGCTCTCGGTAGGGACATATGCCCAAACTATTCAAGGCAAGTTAGTGGACGTTCGGCAACAAGCCGTGATGTATGCCAACATTGTATTACAACAAGCCGATTCAACTTTTGTAGCAGGTGTGGCTAGTGACGGGAAAGGAGCTTTCCGTTTGACGAAAGTAGCGAATGGCGATTATCGCCTGGTTATTTCCAATATGGGTTATCAGACGATGTACATTGATTTGCAAGGCTTCCATCGTTCGACAGACTTGGGAACTTTGGTAATGGAGGAGGCCTCACAACAATTGGGTGAGGTGTCCGTTACCGCCAGCAACGTTATCAGTTCGGCAGACAAAAAGATGGTTTTCCCCAATCAGAAACAAATGAATGCTTCGGCAAACGGAGTGGATTTACTTCGTAATCTGATGATTCCTACTCTTCAAGTCAATCCGATAACCAACAGCATCAGTACAACGGATGGCGGGAATGTACAATTGGCTATCAATGGAAGGAAAGCAACACAAAACGAAGTAATGGCTCTTCAACCTTCGGAAATCCTTCGGGTAGAATTGGAAGAAGACCCGGGAGTGCGTTATGACAATGCAGCAATGGTCATCAATTACGTGGTGCGTAGATACGAAATGGGTGGTTCGTTTGGATATAATGGTCAGCAAAGCATCAAGTCGCTTTTCGGACGACACAATGCCAACGGAAAACTGAACTTCGGAAATTCGGAAATCAGTTTCTTCTATCATGCCAATCAGCAGATATTCGATGAAATGTGGTCGGTGAGAAACGAAACTTTCAACTTTGAGGATAGAAGTGCTTATCATCGAGTTGTGGAAACCGCCCCTCATAGCATGAAGAAGCTCATTCACGATGGAGGATTGACATACAATTTGCAGGATGGGAACAAATATATGTTGAATGTCAGTCTTGGATTCCAGAACCAAAATCTTCCTAATTATGTAGAAAGAGGTGAACTCTTGACCATGGAATATCCAAATTCCATCACCATGCGTGAGGACTGGATGCACGGTCGGAATACTTCGCCCTATTTGGACGTATATTTTCAGAAGAATCTGAGAAACAAACAATTCTTGGCTGTCAATGCCGTAGGTACATACATTGATACATACAACCGAAGCCGCTATCAGGAATTTCAGGCGGATGAAGCGATTGTAGATTATTATTCGGCTGTGAAAGGTAAGAAATACTCCCTTATTGCCGAAGGAATCTATGAGAAGGGATGGAATAAAGGAGGTCGATTGACCGCAGGTATCAAGCATACCCAAAGCTATACGGACAATGGTTATGAAGGAACTTTAAGTTATCAAACTCAAATGCGTCAAGCAAATACCTATGGTTATGCCGAATTCCGAGGCAAAAAAGGAAAACTGAACTATCGTTTCGGGATGGGAGTAACCCGCTCATGGTTCAAACAAGAAGGTGAAGAAGACTATGAAACGTGGTCACTCAATCCACAATTCAATTTGAGCTATAGATTTGACAAACATTGGAGCGCATCGCTCACTGGTGGTCTCAACACGATGAATCCTTCGCTTTCCCAACTCAGTGCTGTTGACCAACTGACCGATTCGCTTCAAATCAGCAGAGGGAATCCTTATCTGAAACCTTATGATTCCTGGAGCAGTAATGTCCGAATCAATTATCAGAAAGGGAAGGTAAATGTCGGTTTCTTTGGAAAGTATATTCATCGGGACAATCCCATTATGGCATACATTTATCGGGAAAACAGCAAGTTTATCCACAGTTACGCCAATCATGACCGTTGCCAGAATCTGAATGTGGGAATGAATGTCCGTATAGGGATGCTTTGGAATATGTTGCAACTGAGTGGAAGCATTTCCAATGATAGCCGTTGGAGTCATGGATTGGATTACAACCATCATCACAATAGTATCGGATATTCTTTGGAAGCTGCCTTCATGTACAAGAAGTTCGTATTATTGGCAAGTTATCGAAAAAACACCGACTATCTTTTCGGCGAATCTTTCACTACTGGGGAGGAAACACACTACATCGCTTTACAATATCGCATCAAACGATTGAACATCGGCTTAATGATGCTGAATCCTTTTGAAGATGACTATTGTCGGAATGAAGACAATCTGAACAAGTATGCCGGTAACACCTTCGAGTATCACATTGACGATTCTGCCCGTATGATTTGGGCCACACTTTCTTGGAATTTCTCCTTTGGACGTGATTATAAGAGCAGCAACAAGCGCATGAACAATAGTGATAGAGATAACGGGGTCATGTAATTAACAAGAACAAACCGTGACAGATATTCAAAGAGGGTGTGTCATAATGCAGAATCGCTATCAGGATGACACGATGATAGGCAAATTTCATTATGACACACCCTCTTCTTTCTGAAATAGATTAAGTTGAAAATCTATTGCACCGGTGGCAAATACAAAGGATATTATTACTTCAAGTCCTGCAACATGCGCTTCAAAACCACCGTAGCTGAGATTTCACGGTTAGCAGCTTCCGGGATGACGAGCGAGGTCGGTGCTTCAATCACATCATCAGTCACAATCATGTTACGACGAACCGGGAGGCAATGCATGAAGTGAGCATTGTTGGTCACCGCCATGTGGGCTGCATCTACCGTCCAACTCATGTCCTTGCAAAGAATCTTGCCATAGTCTTCCGGACGGGTGACACCCGGGCAAGCCCAGTTCTTGGCATAGATGAAATCAGCACCTTCGAACGCCTTCATCTGATTGTATTCCACCTTGGCACCACGTACAAAAGCAGGGTCGAGTTCATAACCTTCCGGATGAGTAATCACGAAATCCACATCGGCTTCGTTCATAAAGTCGGCGAAAGAATTTGGTACGGCTTGCGGCAATGCTTTCGGATGCGGAGCCCAAGTCAATACTACCTTCGGACGGTCCTTCTTCTTATACTCTTCGATGGTAATCAAATCGGCAAATGCCTGAAGCGGGTGGCCGGTTGCAGCCTCCATCGAGAAGACCGGCTTGCCCGAATACTTGATGAACTGGTTGAGAATCTTTTCGGTATAGTCGTCTTCGCGGTTTTCGAAGTGAGCGAAAGAACGTACACCGATGATATCACAATACGATGCCATGACCGGAATGGCTTCCAAGAGGTGTTCGCTCTTGTCGCCGTCCATGATGACGCCACGTTCGGTTTCCAACTTCCAAGCTCCCTGGTTCACATCGAGGACAATCACATCCATGCCGAGGTTACGGGCAGCTTTCTGGGTACTCAAACGAGTACGGAGGCTGTTGTTGAAGAAAATCAGCAAGCAAGTCTTGTGCTTGCCCAACGATTCATACTTATAGCGGTCTTGCTTGATTTCGAACGCTTCCTGAAGGGCGGTCTTCAAATCGCCCAAATCGAATACATTTCTGTAGTATCTCATATGTTTAATGCTTTAATAAATTCAAAATATATCATGTCATCCAGAGCGAAGCGAAGGATCTCGGTAACATCACTTTATGCCTCCGAGATTCTTCCTCCCTTCGGTCGTCTGAATGACAGTAGAAGGCAAATATCACTTTCTGGTCTGTCCTTCTCCTCGAATCACCCACTTGTAGGTATTCAGTTCTTCCAAGCCCATCGGTCCACGAGCATGGAGTTTTTGGGTACTGATGCCGATTTCTGCACCTAATCCGAATTCACCACCATCGGTAAACGAAGTCGGCACATTGACATACACACAAGCCGCATCTACTACCCGACTGAAATAATCCGCCACTTCGGCCTTCTCCGTTACGATGCATTCGCTATGTCCCGAGCCATATACGGCGATATGGTCTACAGCCCCTTGCAAGGAAGTTGATGTACATACCGACATCTTGTAATCCAAATACTCGGTACCATAGTCCTGCTCGCTGGCATGTTGCAACAGCTCTACCGGATACTTGCCTTCCAAAGCTTTATAAGCCGCGGTATCCGCATAAATCGTTACACTGAAATCGGCCAAAGGCTTGCACAACTCCGGCAAGTTCTCCAATTGCTTCCAATGCACCAATAGGCAATCCAAGGCATTGCATACACTCACTCTACGGGTCTTGGCATTTCGGATAATGGCTTTCCCTTTTTCCAAATCACCATATTCATCAAAATAGGTATGACATACACCTGCACCGGTTTCAATGACAGGGATGGTGGCATGCTGACGGACAAAATCTATCAAGCCACGACCTCCACGAGGGATGAGCAAATCCACCCATCCACGGGCATTCAACAGCTCTGCGGTAGAATCATGTCCTGCCGGAAGCAAAGCCACGATATCCGGGTTGAAGAAGCATTGGTTCAATACGTTGCGGATGATTTCTACTATCGCCCGATTGGTACAATCCGCATCGCTTCCTCCTTTTAATATACAGGCATTACCCGACTTCAAACAAAGCGAGAACACATCAAGGGTCACATTGGGACGGGCTTCGTAGATGATACCAATGACTCCAAAAGGCACGCTGACCTTGGTAAGCTTCATGCCATTGGGACGTACTGTTTCTCCCAACACCTTTCCTACCGGAGAAGGCAATAGAGCCACATTGCGTATTCCCTCGGCAATGCCATGAATACGTTCTTCCGTCAGCTTCAAGCGGTCGTATTTCGGATTGTTCACATCCATCCTTGCCAAGTCATCGGCATTGGCCGCCAATATCTGTGGGGCATTGGTTTCCGTCGCATCCGCCAACATCAACAATACCTGATTGATTTTCTCCACGCCACAAGTCACCAAGGAACGACTTGCTTCACGGACATTCTTGAATATTTCGGTCATTTCTCCCATACTTATTCCAAATATAAATAATCATAATGAACCAACGCTTTCTGTCCGTGCTTGCCAATCATCCGACCGGCTTCTTCCGAATCAAAAGCCACACGACCTATCCCAATGAGGTCGCCTTCATGATTCATCAATTTTACAATATCATCTTTTTCAAAGTCTCCTTCGATGCGGACCACTCCCACCGGAAGTACACTCACGGCCTTGTCTCCTTTCAACACCGATACCGCTTTTTCGTTCAAGTGCAACTCCCCTTTGGCAAATCCGCCACTATGAGCAATCCATTTCTTTACACTCGACACATCGCCTTGCGTAGGGATAAATCGAGTACATACCGTTGTCTCCGGATGCTCCATCAAGTCCAACAGGATATTGTCCTTCTTTCCATTGGCGATGATGACATGGATACCTTCATCTGCCACTTTACGGGCAATGGTGGTCTTTGTCAACATGCCTCCCCTACCAAAGCCTGATTTCTCGGCCTGAATGTAATCCGATAAATCCTTGCCCGGCTCTACTTCCCGAATGACTTTCGTACCTGGAGCCGAAGGCGAGCCATCATAGATACCATCGATATTGCTCAGAATAATGAGCGCCTGAACATCCATCATCGAAGCAATCATACCGGAAAGCTCGTCATTGTCCGTAAACATCAATTCGGTCACAGACACGGTATCGTTTTCATTCACGATAGGAATAACTCCATTCTCCAACATCACCATCATGCAATTCCGTTGGTTCAGATAATGACGGCGGGTACTGAAGTTCTCCTTCATGGTCAATACCTGTCCTACCGCAATGCCATGGTCGCGGAACAATTCATAATACCGGTTTATCAGTTTGGCTTGTCCAACAGCCGAGAAGAGTTGACGTTGGTCCACACTATCCAATTTCTTGGAAGGCTTGATTTCACTCCTTCCGGAAGCGACTGCCCCCGAAGAAACCAGAATCACCTCAATACCAGCTTTATAAAGTTCCGCTATTTGGTCTACCAAGGCAGACATCCGGGTCACATCCAAGGTCCCGTCCCGACGAGTCAGCACGTTACTTCCTACTTTTACCGCAATCTTTGTAAACTGATATTTCATTCTCTCATTCTTTTAGATTCGCAAAGATAGAAGAATTAAACCAAATTGTAAGAAAGAAAGCGATAAAAAAAACATTCAAGCATTTTTTATGTATAATCCACGAAAAACACGTATCTTTACAGAATGATTAATTAATCTTTAAAACCTATGAAAAATTTCCTAAAGAAAAGCATTTGGATGGTGGCTCTGTGCATCTTCGCCACATCGGTTTACGCACAAGTATCTCCTAAGAAATTCAAGAAAGCGAAAGGCATCGAAGTAACTTATCAATCTAGCTACAAAGGCAAGGTTCGTCCGGGTGAAATGATTATGAAGGTATGCGGTGATCATGTTGCATTGGAAAGCGTCATGCCTAAATCAGACAACAAACCGGCTGACGACGGTCGTCCTGACTACAAGCTCCCTGTCACCAAGAGTTACATGGACTATGCAGCCAACGAATATTATCGTTGGGCAGAACTTCCTAGTGGTGAAATCATTTCTTCGGCTACTGCTTATGAAATGGACAAGGACTTGAAGGTCATCGGTCAGGAAAAGTATTTGGGTTTGAACTGTACAGTAGTCCGTACATCGGTTCGCTCGAATACCATCGAAATTTGGTATACCAACGACATCGCTTTCCGTGGTACTCCACAACCGAACATGGGTGTACCTAACGGTTTGGTTCTCCGCGTAGTCCGCAATGGTGACACTGTACAAGAAGCTACAGCTATCACTCCGGTCAAGGAAACACAATCCTTGCTCCCGACTTCTTGGGGTACCAAGATGATTGCCGAAGTGTATCAGTACAAGATTAACCATAGCAACGTAATTACTGTTCCTGTATTCAATGAAGAAAACGTATGCTTCAACGGTGCTAAGTTCCCGGAAAAGTTGGAAGACGGCATTTCTTATAACGTAGGCGGTGGTACTATCCTGATGAAGAAGGTAAAGCTTCCTGAATACGTGAAGGACCGTAGTATCTTTGTAGAATTGATCCAATGGTCGGATGGTGATGCTTACGACCGTACCGGTTCGGTATTCGTTATCCCAACTGACAAGAAGCAATCATTCCTCGATGCCTTGAAGGACCTCAAGAGTGTTCCTCACTTCACTTCCGGCAATGATAACTATCATGGTTTGGTTTCTACTCCTGATTACAGCACTCCGTTGGAATTGATGCGTTTCTTCACCGGCTTCGGTGTACGCCAATACAACCACAACATTGTGCCAGGCCAAGAATGGTCGGATTCTGTTCTTTACAAGACCGAAGTAACAGCTTTAGCAGACCGTCTGCAAGGCGAAGTATGGATTGGCGCTTATATTGGCAACTGGGATGCCAAGGGCCACAAGATTACTTTGAAGATGAAGTATTACCCAGACGAAAACCGTCGTATGTACAAGGTAATGCCTTTGTTCAATACCGTGAACTATTTGGAACAAGCCGGTCAACCTTATCCTCTCTTCATGTTGAACGACAAGTTGAATGCGAAGTTCACATTGAAGGACCCGGTAAAGAATGCCGTTCTCTACTTCACTACTACCGGTCATGGCGGTTGGGGCAATGGTGACGAATTCAACCAAAAGCCGAACACCATCTACTTGAACGGCGACAAGGTGATTTCCTTCGTTCCTTGGCGTGACGACTGCGGTACATACCGTAACTGGAATCCTTGCTCTGGTAACTTCTCCAATGGTTTGAGCTCTTCAGACTTGAGCCGTTCCAACTGGTGTCCGGGTACTGTAACCAATCCGGAATACATCTACTTGGGCGACCTCGAAGCAGGTGAACATACCATTACCGTGGAAATTCCACAAGGTGCTCCAGAAGGTGG
>JAFTTU010000156.1 GCA_017466635.1 Bacteroides sp. | reverse complement strand
GGTAAACGGACTTCCGCTCGTGGTGATGGAACTGAAATCGCCTACCAATGAAGGTGTGGGCGAAGACGATGCCTATAACCAAATCAAGGCGTATCAAAAACAAATTCCGTGCTTATTTGTCTATAATGCGTTCAATGTCATTTCTGATATGCTCACCACCCGAGCAGGTACGATTACCGCCAAGCAAAGCCGGTATATGGAATGGAAAACGCAAGACGGAGAATACGAAACCATTTCCGTGGCGGATTATGCCACTTTCTTTCGGGGAATGTTCGACCAGGAACGTTTGCTTGACCTCATCCGTAATTTCATTTGCTTCGACAAAAACGAAGGGAATATTTCCAAGATACTAGGTGCTTATCATCAGTATTTTGCCGTAAACAAAGCGCTGAATCGTACCTACAACGCCATTGAGGGTAATGGCAAGATTGGAGTATTCTGGCACACGCAGGGAAGCGGAAAATCACTTTCCATGCTTTTCTACACCCATCTACTTATCAAACATTTTGCTGAAAGTACCATTGTGGTAGTGACCGATCGCAAGGACCTTGATCAACAACTCTTTGCCCAGTTCGGACGATGCAAGGATTTCCTTCGCACCGAGCCGGTGAATGTTTCGAGCCGTACGGAACTTATTTACTTGTTGAAGAACCGCCAAAGTGGTGGCATCATCTTTACTACCATACAGAAGTTTGAGGAAAGCGAAGAACCGCTCTCGCTCCGTAAGAACATCATCGTGATGACCGACGAGGCACATCGAAGCCAATACGGTACCGAGGAATGGGATGCCAAGGCTCAGAAGATGAAGAAAGGACAAGCGCTGAAGATGCGAGAAGCCCTGCCCAATGCCAGCTTTATTGGGTTTACGGGTACACCCATTTCGAACCGTGACAAGGACACCACCGAGGTGTTTGGCGACTATATCGACATCTACGACATGACCCAGGCGGTGGGAGACGGTGCAACACGTCCCGTGTACTACGAAAGCCGTGCCATCCATTTGAAAATAGATGAGGATGTCATGAAACAACTGGATGCCGAGTTTGAGGACTTGGTTAGATTAGGAGCAACCGACGAACAGGTGCAACGCACCCAGAAGGAAATGAGCAGCTTGGAAAAAGTATTGAGCGACGACAATACCATTGATTCCCTAGTGCGTGACATCATTACTCATTACGAAGAAAACCGTGCCGACCACCTGACGGGTAAGGCCATGATTGTGGCATTGACCCGTGGCGTGGGCATCAAGATATACAAGAAGATGCTGGAGCTTCGCCCCGAATGGACAGAGAAGGTAAAGGTGGTGATGACTTTGAACAACAAAGATCCTGAGGATTGGCACGAAATCATCGGCACCGAAGCCAATAAAAAGGAATTGGCACGCAAGTTCAAGGACAACAATGACCCGATGAAGATAGCCATTGTGCGTGATATGTGGCTTACGGGATTTGATGTGCCGTCGCTCGCCACGATGTATGTATTTAAAGCCATGAGCGGACATAACCTGATGCAGGCTATCGCCCGTGTGAACCGAGTATTTCCCGAAAAGGAAGGGGGATTGATAGTGGATTACATCGGCATTGCCCAAGCCTTGAAGCAAGCCATGAACGATTATACCAAGCGCGACCAACAGAAGTTTGGTAATCCCGACATTACAAAAACGGCTTTGGTGAAATTCAACGAAGAAATGTCCATTTGCCGTGACCTGTTGCACGGATGTAAGTACGATGGATTCTTCAGCGAACTAGATGCTGACAAGGCCAAGACCTTGACCACCGCCCTGAACTTTATGTTGGCACCCGAACGGGAAGTCAAACGCAAGCACTTCATTGAACATTCGGGATTGATACATCGGGCACAAACCCTTTGCCGGAGTCAGTTAGGTAGAAAGGAGAAGTTGGAAGCTGCCTTTTTCGATGCCCTCCGGGTAATGATCGGTCGTTTCATCATGAATAATGGTCCAAAGATAACCCGTCATGAAATCAACGAACGCATCAGCAACTTGCTCAAACAAAGCATTAAGAGCGAGGGCGTGGTGAATCTCTTTGGCGACATGAAGATGGAATTCTCACTCTTCGATGAACAATTCATGAACGAAGTAAGGCGAATGAAAGAAAAAAACATCGCCCTCGAATTGCTGAAAAGCTTGTTGAAAGACAAAGTGACACAACTGAAACGGGTAAACGTGGTGCAAAGCGAAGCATTCTCGACCATGATGACCGAAAGCCTGAATCGCTATATAAAAGGCATGATGACCAACGAAGAAGTGATAGAAGAATTGTTGAAGTTGGCTAAAGAAATCCAACGTGAAGAAGAAGCAGGAAACGAATTGGGCTTGAATGTGGAGGAAAAGGCTTTCTACGATGCCTTGACCAAACCGCAAGCCGTACGTGACTTTTACGAAAACGACCAGCTTGTGGCGCTTACCCGCGAACTGACCGAAGCCATCCGCAAGAACCGCACCATCGACTGGAATCGTAAGGAAAGTTCGAGAGCACAAATGCGAATCATGATTAAGCGTCTCTTGAAGAAGTATAAGTATCCACCCGAAGGGACACAAGAAGCAGTGGACATTGTTATGGCACAATGTAACCATTGGGCTGAGAATGAGGAGAATTTTGTGTGAATCGTAATGTGAAAAGATGATGGAAAGAATTAAGGAGGATGACGATAGGCAAAAATCAATTAATAAATTTGATAGATGCATGGAGGCTTTTTTTGAAGCTTCCAAACTCTTTAATGAGGAAATATTTCGTATAAAACAAAAAGATGAACATAAGTTGAATATTGTATCATTAGCACACAATTTTTACCATGTTACATGCCTTGTTTTAGATAATATGGATTCTTACTACGAGCATATAGCCAATAGTATGCTTACCATTCGGTATGAAGTGCATGAAAAATTACTCGAAAGGATAAAAAGAGAATTGCTATTGTTAAAACACTATATCAGTAATATTTCCGAAGAAGAAACCATATGGGGGAACGGATTGTCGGAAGATGGAAGATGGGCTTTCGATGACAACTTATATTGTTTTGATAATTTAATAGATACACAATTTAATGATAATGGCATACTTTATTTCAAAGGGATAAATCATAACTTAAACAAAATTGAAGATAAGCTGATAACTCTGAAGAACCTGAATCATTCACGCTCGGAAAGTAATTATGAAGAAATCTTGCAAAAAACGAAAGATGATTATGATTACTCGGATGAATGGGAAACTGCTAGCAGAAACTATATCAGCCATTTAACTAAGTATAATCGCAATATAACGAAGGAACTTCTTGAAAGATGTCGAGAAAAGGAATACGATAAGCTAATGGATGAAGAATTGGGTGACTTGTGTACGGATTATGAAAACAATAAGACCCAATTCTGTAAATCCGTTATAAAGAAGGATTTATGTGATGATATAATAATAAAAAACTTCCTCAAGCGTATTGGTTTCATTGAACTCATTTGTAACTGGATAGAAAAACTTGAAGAGGAGGAATTTTGTGGTGATGACAATGATACGGATAGAGTTATAAAGGAAGTTAAATTTATATATCCATATGCGGAAGATAAGTTTAAAAACGCTTGGCCGGAAATAAAAGAGTACGTGAATGGAGAGAGTAAGAAGCAAGGTATTTGGTGTTGTTTGCAACATGCATTGACCTTTTATAATAATATCGAGAAAACTTCTTTCATTCACTTTGCAGAGTGGCTGAACAAAATAACTGGTGAAGAATTGATTTCTGATGATAATAGAAGGCAAATAAATATCAGCTATTGGGCGAAAACGATTGATACGGATTGGACACTTGAAGGGTTGAAGGCATACTTAAAACAAAAGAAGAAAGTTAAAATAAGTAAGCAGAAAGAAAAGCAGTTTATGTTGTATCAACGGGTCTTTTATAATTTAAGAGAAATTATCAGGAAATATCAGTAAAGCTCCTATCGAAAGATAGGGGCTTTTTTTATGCCTTGTATCAAACTTCTCACAACGACTTCTCACATAAAACTAAAAACTTCTCACAAAAGTGAAATAAGTCCTCACAACTATTTAATACACAATAATTTACTCTTTTACCCTAAAAAGAATATCTTCCTTTGCATTGTGATTGGGACACAAACCCTTCGCAATGCTTTTTGATGTATTGCCACAATTAAATATAAAATAACCAACATTATTAAATATTAAGACCGGGCTTAAGGAACCCGTAACTTTAATTTTATGGAAAATTTCGCCATTATTTTTAAAAGAGCCATTAAGGCTGAACCCAAACGGGAAAAGAAAATTTTCATGCGTGACATGAAAGCGGAATGTAGCATTGATGGTACCGCACGCTTTGTAATGGAATGTATTGAAGGAAGAGTAAGTGACGCACTCTATCAGGATATGATGGACTACTTGCTTGGCTTCAATGAAGACATGCAATTGGAAATTGCGGACAACCTGTTGGATGCCGTGTGCTATGGTTGGGAACACTACATCGGCATTCCGCACATCGACACCAACATGAAGGATTTCTACCTTTCGATAGAAGAAGAAATCAAGAACCAAAGTAACTAACCCGAGTGAAAGAGCGGAAGAATCTCTATAGAATACGTGGCCACGTTTCTTTTCGCCCTTCTGCTCACAATTCGCTCGAACAATGAATTACATACCTATAACAATAGAAGGCAAAGAATACAAATTATTCTATGCCAATGTGGACGGAAAACTACTTACCCGTCTGGAAATGACCAACGACGAAATCCCGCAACCCGAAAGAATGCCGGAGGGAGAAAACGTGCGTAATCTGATCTTCGCTACAGGGCTTTTCGGAAGCAATGAAGCTCTATGGAAGCTGAAGAAAATCTTGCGCAAGGCGGTGAAGGAATACCTTCATTCCGGTCAGAAGAACCGCTTGTATTGCCTCTATGCGGCGCTATGGAGTGTGCCGGGCGTATTGGCGCACAAGGAAGCATCCGACTTTATCCGTCAATTGAGGCTTTGGTTTGCCGACGACTTCCCCGAAGAAGGAACGGTGGAGTTCGTCCGCTTGTGCGACAATCTTCATAAGGAAGCGCGCTCGTGGGGAGGATGGAAAACACCCGTCAAGGTGAACGAGTGGAAAAGCTATGCCATCAAAAGGGCCGGGAGGAGGTCAAGCAAGATAGACAACTTCGTGTCCGTGGCGATGGAAACGTTCGTCCCTCTGAACGGATTGGTGAAAGAATTGAGAACAAAAACATTCCGTTCTTTCCGGTGAAAATCACTTTTTCATTCCACTCTTTCCACTTTGAAGATTTGCCCTCTCTCCCGATGATGCAAACGAGAAAAAGAGGGCTTATCTTCGCATCAGAAAGGGGAACAAAACTCACTCGCAAGCGCTCTTTGACATGTTGATACAAACCAATCCCAAGAGAAATAGAATTGGAGGATAGAATCAGACAGTGATAAGATTACATCCCAAGACAGACGAAATTTTGGCGATGGTCTTCAAGGTAAAGTTATGTGTACCTCCGAGCCATCTCGAAACTTCGGTCTCGGTTTTGCCTACCATGCGTGCAAAATCTTTCTGGGACATTCCCCGTTCTTCGAGGATGCCCGCAATCTTGTCGGAAATAGCAAATGACAAATCAATCTGAATTTTCAAGTCATCGGGCACTTCCGCCAAAGCTTGTTGAAACAAATCAGAAGTTTTCATACGTCAAACTCTTTTTCGTCAATACCTTTCAATTCGGTTTCTTCTATAATTATATCGCCTTTTTTAAGGGCTGCCTTGATGGATTTGTCGAGGCGTTGCAATACTAAAACGTAGTTGCTAAGTTCATTGTTCTCATTGTAGGTTTTCGTCTCCTTGATGCCTCCGTTGCCGGCAATCAAGATTTGTTGCGAAAGCCTGTTACAATACAATCTTAATTTTCCCGATTCGATAGGTAAGGCACACACACCGTCGTTCATCTTCCCTTCGGGACGGAAATAGCGTTCGTACACGCCATTTTCGATAATCTTGTTAAGTGCAAGAAGGATGGTATTCAAGTCTTCTTTCAAATCGCTGACGGCACTGAACTTGGCATAGAAATCAGCAAATTCTGACATTGTTTTACCTTCAAACCAAATCGTATAAAGTGTTGCTTTGTCGGAACTGGCAACGTATTCAATTCTCGCTTTTGTCATAATGATTCGTATTTAATTTTATGCAAAGGAAAGAATTTAAACCGAGAAAATCAACTTATAAGTTTATTTTCTTCTTTAATATGCAATTATTTAACATTTAACTTTTAATCCAATGAAGAATTTATTCAAAGTCCAGGCACAAAGCGAAGTATTCTTTGTGTCGTCGCAAAAGGCCGAAGGAGGCCAATTGCCGAAATGTAACATCGTCCTCAAGGAATTGGGCGGTAAGTTTGAAAACAGCTATGTAGCTACGATTTTGGGCGACCAAGCCCGTATCCGTTTCGAAAAGGATGAACTGGTGATAGCGGCTTTGCGCTTCTCTACCCGTGAGTATAACGGGCAAGTTTATCAAGACATCGTGGTAAACGAAATCGTGAAAATCAATAAGTAAATAATCATAAGGGCTTGAATAATGAGCGAGGAAGATTCGATGAAAGGGACCCAAGATATCTTCGCTTTTCTTGCTCACAAAACAAGCTAACCATGTATATTAAAATACAAATTTCTGACGCTACTTACGCGTCATTGCTCAACGGCACAAGCCGTATTCAAGGAAGTATCGGATTGGTCAACCCAACCGAAGGTAATTTCAACGCACATCGCCGTTGGCGAGCCAAGCCGGGCACGCAATACATGAAGCTCCCGCACGGACGCATCAGCGTGACGGACGAGGATGTACGCATGAACCTCCGCATCAGTCGTAATGAAATGGTGGATGCTCCGCAAGCCATTCTGGACGAGGGCATCGAAGCAAGCAATTTTGTGGAATTTATAACCGATGATAGTCTATGAGCTTCGGAATAGGAAATAATGTAAGAAGCAAGGTTCGGGAATGTACTCCCGAACTTTTCAACCGGGCGTTGGAATCGCGAGTGGTAGCGGATGTGTGTGCACAAATCAAGGATGCACTGGAGGCGGTTCGTCGGGGTGAAATGTCTCCCGAAGATTTCGAAACCTTGAAAAGCAACTTGAAGAAAGCATTGATAATCTTTACCTTCCACGCCACGTTCAAGGAAGGGAAGCGCAAGAACGATGATGCCATCCCAAGCGGTTTGAGCATCTATGACCTTGACCATATCCCGAACCCTGAAGGCAAGTGGCAAGAGATAGAGCCTCGCAAGGAGGAATTGGGTATCGTGTTGGCGCACATCACTCCGAGTAGTGAAGGTTTGCGCTTGGTGTTCATCATTCCACAAGGGATGAATTTGGAGCAAGCGCAGGCTTGGATGGCTCGTCAGTTGGGCGATGCTCAGTACGATGCTTGTGTGAAGGATTTTGCCCGTTGTTCTTTTGCGGTGCCGAGGGAGTATGTTTTGTTTGTGGATGAAGAGAAATTGTTTGCACCCACTATCCCCCTTGTGAAGGGGGTTGGGGGATGTTCCATAGGACAAGGTGAAGAATCCACCGAGCCAACGCCCGCTACATCCCCCTTGCCCCCTTCCGAAGGGGGAGGTGAAAACAATCATGGAGTCCAT
>JAFTTU010000155.1 GCA_017466635.1 Bacteroides sp. | reverse complement strand
CCAACGCAAGTACATGAACAAGTTCGACCAGATACAGGCTCTGCTCGGACTGACGGAAAAGGAGAAGGCACAAATCCTTTCCATCAATATGGCCAACCACCCGTCAAGGCTCTACAAGGAGGTCTGGATAGGACTCGGAGGAACGCAGTCGGCTGTCTATGCAACGGAAGTGAGTATGCAGGAATATTTGGTGCGCCCGTAAAGGGAATTTGACGAATGTCGCTTTGGCAAGCGACTGGGCAAGTGTTTAAATGCCCATTAACAACCGCTAACCGGAGGGGGAAACCCCATAAGGGAACACAGCACGCTGGTAAAGCCATAAGTCAGCCGACTGTCAGGCTGCGACCGAATGGCAAGTTAAAATGATAGATATGAGGATAAAGCCTGTATTGGTTGAACGATAGTCTGAGCAGTCGTATCCTTGGGCAATGACGGAAGACAGTTGAATAATCCTTCGGAATTATACCGTCATGTTGCGGTACTACACTGATGATTTGTAGCAGGAGTAGCATAAACTTACCGCAAGGCAACTACCATAAGTAGTAAAGGACGAAAGTCGTATCCGACAATCTATCAAGCCAAATAGTCGTCAAATTTCTAAACGGGGATTGCCTAAACCGGAAAGCCGGTTGTACGGCTATGGGGTCTGCCCCTGAATATCCGGCATGGCAACGGAGCTTCCATAGTAGTCTGAGCAGGGTAACGCCCTGTACATGGCGAAGGGAAGCAGCTAATTAAGTTTAACAATTTAAAGGAATATGTGAGAGACATGAGAAATCCAGAAAATGTGTTGAACAGTCTGAGTAAACACAGCGGTAACTTGAACTATAAGTTTGAGCGACTGTATAGAGTGCTGTTTAACGAGGAAATGTTTTATGTAGCCTATCAGAATATTTATAGCAAGGCAGGCAACATGACGGCAGGATTCGATGGTAAAACCATTGACGGAATGAGCATTGACCGAGTTGAACAACTGATTGGTAGTCTTAAAAATGAGACTTATCAGCCTAACCCGTCCAAAAGGACGTACATACCTAAAAAAAACGGGAAAAAACGTCCGCTTGGCATACCCTCTTTTGATGATAAGCTGGTACAGGAAGTAGTTAGAATGACACTTGAAGCAATCTATGAAGGTAGTTTTGAACATACTTCACATGGGTTCCGTCCCAAACGAAGTTGTCATACGGCTCTTATAGATATACAAAAGACATTTACTGCCGTAAAATGGTTTATTGAAGGCGATATTAAAGGATTTTTCGACAATATCAATCATGACGTACTGATTAATATTCTTCGGGAACGTATCGCTGACGAGAGATTTTTGCGGCTTATCAGAAAATTCCTGAATGCCGGATATGTTGAAGATTGGGTATTTCATAGAACGTATAGTGGAACTCCGCAAGGAGGGATTATCAGCCCAATACTGGCTAATATCTACCTTGACAAGTTCGACAAGTACATCAAGGAATACATCAATCGGTTTAATAAAGGGGTAACAAGAAAAGGCGACACTCGATATAAGCTCTACGAACAGAGAAGATACCGACTGGCAAAGAAACTAAAGAATGAGAAAGATGTAAAGGTAAGGGAACAGATGACCGCTGAAATTAAGCGGCTACGAGACGAACGGAACAACTATCCGGCACGTAATGAAATGGACAGCAGTATTAAACGGTTAAAATACGTGAGATACGCAGATGATTTTCTGATTGGAATTACCGGTAGTTTTGAAGACTGCAAAACAGTAAAAGAGGATATCAAGAATTATTTGAATGAAGCTCTTAAGCTGGAACTGTCAGACGAAAAGACACTGATAACCAATGCGCAAAAGCCAGCGAAATTTCTCGGATATGACATATTTATCCGCAGATGTAATGATTTACGTAAGGATAAGTTCGGTAGAACGGTTCGGGCATTCGGACACAAGCCTGTATTGTACCTGAATTTTGAAACGATGCGGAAGAAGCTCTTTGATTATAAAGCCGCAAGAATAGCGGTTGTCAATGGCAAAGAGGTTTGGAAATCTATCGTCAGAACGTACATGCTGAACTTGGATGACTTGGAAATAGTCAGTCAGTTCAATGCCGAAATCCGAGGGTTCTACAATTACTACTCAATAGCCAATAATAGCTACGTCATCAATTCTTTCTATCACATTATGTCATACAGTATGTATAAGGTATTTGCGAGCAAATACAAATCATCTGTAAAGAAAACACTTCTGAAATATAAAAAGAACAAGGTTTTTCAAGTGGCATATGAAAATAGCAAGGGTAAGACACTTTACCAAGCATTTTATCATGATGGCTTCAAACGCAAAAAGGTTGCAGGTAATATTTACTGTGACGCTATTCCACGGACAGTTTCCATAACAGGTGGACGTAACAGCCTTATGGAAAGATTGAAACTCCAAGTCTGCGAACTATGCGGTGCTACCGATAAACTCGAAATGCATCACGTTCGCAAACTTAAAGACCTGAAAGGGAAATCCGATTGGGAAAAGAAGATGATAGCCCGAAGACGAAAAACTTTGGCTGTCTGCTCAAAGTGTCATGCAAAGATAGACCCTGACCGAAGAATCAGACTGAATTAATTAGTGGAGAGCCGGATACAGGGAGACTTGTAAGTCCGGTTCGGAGGCGAGTACTCGGAAACCTACCACGGAAACGTGGCAAGGCGCCGGATGCTTAGCCTACGCATATACCACCGAAGAGAGCGAGAAGATGGAGGTGTACCAATTGGCGGAGAAACTTGGGGGCGACATTGAAGCGGCCATCAAGCAACTCGCCGAAAAGAGAAAGAACAAGAAGTAGAACAACAAAAAAAGAAAGGACAATGAAAATGAATAGAAAGAATATGATGTTGCTATGCGGCTGTATGCTCGGTATGGCAAGTATAATGCTCCAGTCATGTATGGAGAAAGAGGATACCCGTTCCGTTTTATGCGGCAATTGGGAAAGCGTCGGTAACAAACCCGATGTACTGATATTCAAGGAGGGCGAAGCCTATAAGGTTACGTTGTTCAAGCGTAGCGGACTGAGGCGAAAACTTGCTCCCGAAACATATCTTCTACAGAAGGAGGATAACGGCAACCTGTTCATGAGCACCGGATTCCGCATAGACGTATCCTACAATGAGGCAACCGATGTGCTGACCTTCTCACCCAATGGGGATTACATAAGAACACAGTCAACATTAAAACCGGGAATGGAATGAGGACAGGAAAAATCATGATTCTTAGCCTTTACCTGCTGTTTGCAGGGAAAGCCAATGCCCAATGGACTGTCTTCGATCCCTCCAACCTGGCACAGAGCATTGCCAATACGACCAAGAATGTGGTACATACTTCCAAGACTGCGACCAATATGGTCAACAATTTCAAGGAAACGGTAAAAATTTATGAACAAAGCAAGAAATATTACGATGCCTTGAGATCCGTAAACAATCTGATCAAGGATGCCCGCAAGGTACAGCAGACCATTCTGATGGTGGGTGACATTACGGACATCTACATAAACAATTTCCAGAGAATGATGCAGGACGAAAATTTTTCGGTTGAAGAGTTGGGAGCCATAGCTTTCGGTTATTCAATGCTACTGGAAGAAAGCAATGATATCCTGAAAGAAATGAAGAATGTGGTGAATATCACCACCATGTCGCTGACCGACAAGGAGCGTATGGATGTGGTGGACAGATGCTACAACAGCATGAAGCGTTACCGCAACCTTGTGAGCTATTACACGAACAAGAACATCTCGGTATCGTACCTGCGTGCAAGGAAGAAGAACGATATGGACAGGGTTATGTCTCTGTACGGAAGTGCCAACGAAAGATATTGGTAGCCTATGGAGTTTGATAACCTTCACCAAGTGCTGCGCTCCCTCTACGAAGAAATGATGCCGCTTTGTGCGGATATGGCGGGCGTGGCAAAAGGCATTGCCGGACTCGGTGCCCTGTTCTATGTGGCTTACCGTGTATGGCAGTCGCTGGCAAGGGTTGAGCCTATTGACGTGTTCCCGATGCTCCGTCCCTTTGTAATCGGCTTCTGTATTATGTTCTTCCCGAACATCGTTCTGGGTACAATCAACGGTGTGATGTCACCCATCGTGCAAGGTACAAGCCGTATGCTTGAGGAACAGACGCTGGACATGAACAAGTACAGGGAGCAGAAGGACAAGCTGGAGTATGAGGCGATGATGCGTAACCCCGAAACTGCCTATCTCGTGAGCAACGAAGAGTTTGACAAGCAGCTTGAGGAACTCGGCTGGTCGCCATCGGAGATGATAACCATGACGGGAATGTATATCGAGAGAGGTATGTACAATATGAAGAAGAGTATCCGTGATTTCTTCCGTGAGATATTGGAACTGATGTTCCAAGCCTCGGCACTGGTGATAGACACCTTGCGTACCTTCTTCCTGATTGTACTCTCCATATTGGGGCCGATAGCCTTTGCCATCAGCGTATGGGACGGTTTTCAGAACACCTTGACTGGGTGGATATGCCGATACATACAGACCTATCTGTGGCTTCCGGTGTCCGACCTGTTCAGTACCATACTCGCCAGGATACAGGTGCTGATGCTACAGAACGACATTGTAGCCTTGGAGACCGACCCGAACTACTCGATAGAGGCAAGCAACGGAGTGTATATCGTCTTCATGATAATCGGCATCATCGGTTACTTCACCATCCCGACAGTTGCCGGATGGATTATCCAAGCGGGCGGAATGGGAAGCTACAACCGCAATGTAGGACAGGTTGCCAACCGTGCAGGCGGTATCGCCGGAGGTGTGGCAGGTGCTACGGTCGGAAATGTGGTAGGACGTGCAGGAAAGCTGCTCAAATAACGGAATCATTAACCAATTAAAGAAAACAGTAAAATGGAATTCAAGTCATTGAAGAATATCGAAACGAGTTTCAGACAGATACGTCTGTACTCCATCATCTTCCTTGTACTGTGTTCGGTGGTTGTCGT
>JAFTTU010000154.1 GCA_017466635.1 Bacteroides sp. | reverse complement strand
TTAAAAATAATAAATTTAATAACATACAGTTCTTCGAACTTTTTATCATTAAATTATGATTAATACTTATTTAGGGCAGCAAATTAAGACAAATTTTCCATATAAACCAACTTTCGAGCAAGAAAAAGTGGTTAAAATTTTGGCAGACTTCCTTTTTTGCCATGAAACGGACTCTTTGTTCCTCTTAAAAGGCTATGCAGGCACCGGAAAAACCTCCTTGATTGGGGCATTGGTGAAGACGCTCGACCAGTTGGAACAGAAGTGTGTCCTGCTGGCACCGACGGGTAGAGCCGCCAAGGTTTTTGCACATTATGCCGGACATCCGGCCTTTACCATCCATAAGAAGATTTATCGGCAACGGAGCTTTTCCAACGAGCTGGATAATTTTTCCATCAACGACAATTTGCATCAGCATACCTTATTTATTGTTGATGAGGCTTCGATGATTGCCAATGATGGTTTGTCGGGTTCCATGTTCGGGACAGGACGCTTGTTGGATGATTTGGTTCAGTATGTCTATTCGGGACAAGGATGCCGGTTGATGCTTATTGGCGATACTGCCCAGCTTCCTCCGGTGGGCGAAGAGGAAAGCCCGGCTCTTTCTGCCAATGCCTTGAAAGGGTATGGCTTGAAGGTGTACGAAGGGATGCTGACGGAGGTGGTCCGTCAATTGTCGGATTCGGGTATTCTTTGGAATGCAACGGAACTCCGTCGATACATTGCCGAGGAGGATTTCTTCACCCTTCCTCCCATTCGGGTAGAAGATTTTCCGGATATCAAGGTGATGCCGGGGAATGAATTGATAGAAGCCATCGGTGAATGTTATGACCGGGCCGGTATGGACGAGACCATCGTGGTGTGCCGTTCCAACAAGCGTGCCAATATATATAATAAAAGTATCCGCAATACCATCTTATACAGGGAAGAGGAATTGGAGAGTGGCGATCTGTTGATGGTGGCGAAGAACAATTACTATTGGACGGAGGGATGCAAGGAAATCGACTTCATTGCCAATGGGGACATTGCCGAGGTGCGTCGGGTGCGTCGTGAGCGGGAGATGTACGGTTTCCGTTTTGCCGATGTCACGCTCCGTTTCCCCGATTATGACGATATGGAGTTGGAGGTAACGGTTTTGCTCGACACGCTTCATACCGACAGCCCTGCCTTGCCGAAGGAAATGAGCGACAAGCTTTTCTATTCCGTGTTGGAAGATTATGCCGACATTACCATCAAACGCGAACGCATGAAGAAGATGAAGTCCGACCCTTATTACAATGCGTTGCAGGTGAAGTATGCCTACGCCGTAACTTGTCACAAGGCGCAGGGTGGACAATGGAAGCGTGTTTTCCTCGACCAAGGATACATGACAGAGGAGATGCTTTCGCCTGATTATTTCCGTTGGCTCTATACGGCCTTTACCCGTGCCACGGAAACGCTTTATTTGGTGAATTGGCCGAAGGAACAGATGGAATGAAAAAAGAGTGTGTGTGATCATATTTTAGGCACGGATTACACGGATTAACACGGTTTTTAGTATATGTTTTCATTAACTTTATCCGTGAAATCCGTGTAATCCGTGCCTATAAAAAGATTACAATCCTGCCAATTCAATCACCTTGTCAACGGCAGAAAGCAAGCCTTCCGGATTCTTACCGCCGGCAGTTGCAAAGTGAGGTGCACCACCGCCACCACCTTGAATCAACTTGGCAGCTTCCTTCACCAACATACCGGCCTTCAAACCGCCCTTCACGAGGTCTTCGCTCAACATCACGGTCAACATTGGCTTGCCGTTGTCTACGCTACCGATAGCTACCAACAAGCTGCCAGCTACTTCACCCTTCAATTGGAAAGCGATGTCCTTGGCTACGTCTGCTGTGATAGGAGCAACGGTCTTGATAACCTTCACACCACTCATTTCCTTGGCGTTGGCCATCAAATCGTTCTTCAACGAGGCAGCCTTTTCCTTCATGAACTCTTCCACTTGCTTCTTCAAGCCGGCGTTTTCTTCGATGGACTTGCGGATAGCGCTGCGGAGGTCAGGCACATTGTTGAACAATGCCTTCAAGTCGGCCATAGTATCTTGGAACTTGTCAATCATCTGTTCTACCTTTTCGCCTGTGATGGCTTCGATACGACGGACACCGGCTGCTACCGAGCTTTCGCTGATGATGCGTACCATACCAATCTTACCGGTAGCCTGTACGTGAGTACCGCCACAGAATTCGATGGAGTTGCCGAACTGGATGACACGTACTTCGTCGCCATACTTTTCGCCGAACAATGCAATTGCACCGAGTTCCTTCGCCTTTTCAATCGGCAAGTTGCGGTATTCCTGCAAAGGCACGTTGGCACGAATCTTGGCATTCACCAAGTGTTCTACCTGACGGATTTCTTCATCGGTCACCTTCTGGAAGTGAGAGAAGTCGAAACGCAACGATTCCGGAGATACCAACGAACCTTTCTGTTCCACGTGAGTACCGAGCACTTCGCGGAGCGCTTCGTCCAACAAGTGAGTACAAGAGTGGTTGGCTGCACAAGCGGCACGCTTTTCGGTGTCTACACAAGCCATCATCGGAGCTTCCGGATGTTCCGGCAACTTCTTGGCAATGTGGATAGGAAGGTTGTTTTCCTTCTTGGTATCGATGATTTCGATGGTTTCGAATTCACTGC
>JAFTTU010000153.1 GCA_017466635.1 Bacteroides sp. | reverse complement strand
CGAATGATTGTTTTTCTGCACAAAATATCGTATGTTTGCAGAAAGATTAGCAGAACGATTATGAAATACCCTATCGGCATACAGGATTTTGAAAAGATAATCACAGGTGGTTATGTATATGTAGATAAGACTGCTCTTATCCATCAGTTGGTATCGGAAGGAAACATCTATTTCCTAAGTCGTCCTCGCCGATTCGGTAAAAGCTTGTTGGTTTCTACCCTCGAAGCATATTTTAAAGGAAAGAAGGACTTGTTCAATGGACTTGCTATTGATTCTCTTGAGAAGGAATGGGCGGAATATCCAGTGTTTCACCTTTCGTTCGGTGGCGAGAATTTTTTAAAACATGGAGCGTTGGACACCAAACTCGAAAATATAATCGGAGTTTGGGAAACCGAATACGGAACTGACCCTAACTATACCACCTTGGGAAACCGCTTCCAATATGTCCTTAAAGCAGCACATCAAAAGTATGGTCGCAGGGCTGTTGTCTTGATTGACGAATATGACAAACCATTGTTGGATGTGCTTGATACTGGAATGAAGACGTCGGATGGACACAATGAACTCTTGTTGGAAGAACACAACCGCAATGTTTTGAAGGGATTCTATTCCGTTTTTAAGGAAGCCGATAAGGATCTCCAGTTCGTACTGCTTACCGGTGTCACCAAGTTCTCGCAAGTGAGTGTGTTCAGTGGATTCAACCAACCGGAAGACATCAGCATGAGCCGTGATTACGAAGCGCTTTGCGGCATCACCGAAGAAGAATTGTACAGCTATTTTGCCGAACCGATAGCGGAACTGGCGAAAGTAAACGATTGTACGATAGACGAAATGAAACAATTGTTGAAGAAGCAATATGACGGTTATCACTTCGGTAGACGGATGACGGATATCTACAATCCGTTCAGCATTCTCAATGCATGCAAATCGCGCAACATCGACGACTATTGGTTCCGCAGTGGAACACCCACTTATCTGGTGCGCTTGCTGAATCACTCTCAGGAGAACATGAACGAACTGACCAACCGTTATTATACCACTCAGCAATTCATCGACTACAAGGCAGATGTAGAGATGCCTCTTCCGATGATTTATCAAAGCGGCTACTTGACGATAAAAGATTGCAATGTCCGTCGCAATACCTATTTGCTGGACTTTCCGAACGATGAAGTGAAGAATGGTTTCATCTCCATATTGGCCAATGATTATTTGAAGCCTCGCAAGGATGTCAACAACTGGACACAGGATGTGGTCGATGCCCTAGAATGTGGTGATCTTGAACAATTCCGCAAGCTCCTCACTTCCTTCCTGGCAGACATCCCATATACCATGCGTAGAAAGGAAACCGAGCGAGAACGTGAACGCTACTTCCACTATACTTTCTATCTGCTCATGCGGATGGTGAGTTGCTATACCGTCTATACCGAAAAGCAACAGAGTGAAGGACGGGTGGACTGCATCGTCGAAACTCCCGACTACATCTACATCTTCGAGTTCAAGTTGGATGGAACTGCCGACGAAGCCTTGCAACAAATCGAAGAGAAGGGTTATGCCCGTCCTTACGAAGCAGACAAGCGCAAGCTCTTCAAGGTAGGTACGGTGTTCTCTTCTAAAACGGGTACTATCAGCGAGTTTAAAGTGAAGTGAATGGGTGATAGGAGTGACACGACGGTTGCACCACTCCTGCCACCGCATTTGCTCTAACACATAAGGTATTAAGTCCCGGTTGCAGGAGTGCAAGGAGTTGGACTCAAATTCAAGAGAAAAAGGGGAAAAAGAGTCCATCAATACATGGACAAACGACTTTACCTAAGCCTCGATTGTCCGCATGACACCTCAAAACGAGGTAAAAAAAGGATTTATTGTTTTGATTATCAACAGGAAACAAAGTTTTCATTTGTCCGCACCCGTGTTTTGGTTTTATCACTTTTTACCTCTAACTTTGTCTGAGATAAACAGAATCAATAAACATACTATGATGAAGAACAACATTTTATTCTTATGCTTAATGCTAGCACTATCGGCTTGCACTAGCCAGCCCAAGCCGCAAAAAGACTCTACATTGCCTATACTTGATATCAGCAAGGAATATCCCGAAATAAAGGTAGACATTCATGAATTAGGCGAAGTAGAATATATTCCGTTGGAAACGACGGACGAATCTGTTATGGCTACAGGTTGGCATAATTGTATATCCGACAAATACATTATAATGAAAGACTTAAGTCGTGTTCATTTATTTAACAGAGAAGGAAAACATTTGTTTTCATTCGAACATTCAGGCCAAGGTCCCAAAGAATACCATTACATAAGCGAACTATATACAGATTTCGAGAATAAAGAAATCTATATTGCCGACCCTAAAAAAATACAAGTTTATTCTTTTTCAGGGGAATGGATACGTACTCTTGGAAATATACCCAAAGGTATAAATATTCGATTTACGTTTAATGCCGACAAGCAATACCTAATTACCAATAACGTTTTTCATGATTATTTCAATGTAGAAAATTTACCGTTGGACTTGACACCCTATTATTTGATAGACAAGCAAACAGGTGAGTTTATTCCTTTGCCATTAATAGTAAAAGATAGAATAAGCCGGGTAGTATATAAAGGGATTAAAGATATATCTAAAAACATAGCAGAACCTATCATAGAAAAAATACCTATAGAACCTATGTTGGCGAACGGCTCTGATATCTTGATAGCCGATTTCGGGTTGGATACATTGTATAGTTATAAAAACAATAGATTAATCCCAATTGCCGTAAAATATCCTTCAGTACACGACAGTACGCCTCCAGTTGTAATAGCTCCTACACACTATACGGATCAATTTCTAATCTTCCAACCTATTGAGATGAAGTATGATTCAAAGTATGTGCTTCAACCTATGGCAGATGCACCATTTATAATGTGGAATAGGAAAAGTAATAGTTTGCATCGCATAAAATTATACGACTCCAATAGACCCGAGAAAAACATAAAATGGGATATGAAAAGAGTACAGTTTGAAAATCCTAATCATATACGTATAATTTATAATGCAGAAAAGCTCTGTGAAGATTATGAGAATGGAAAGTTGAAAGGGGAATTGAAAGAAGTCGCCTCTCGACTAACGGAAGAAGATAATTATGTGGTTGCAATTTGTAAATTGGAAGATAATTTATTATTAACCAATTAGAATTCCGTTGCATTTGCAAGTTGAATTCGCCTAATTTAGTAAACGTATAGGCAGATATGGAACTTCAAAGAAAAGACAAACAGGAACTCCAACAAGAATTATCGGAGTTCCTACTACAATACTACGACGGCTCCTTCTCCCGAATGGCGTGCGACTACATCCACGCCACGGGGATGACGGAGGAAGAAGTGGAAGCTTTGTTGGAAGCGATGAAGGAAAGTAAAAGTATGGAATTAACAACAAAAGAATCGCTAACACACAAGGTATTAACTTCCGGTTGCAGGAGTGAAGGAGTTTTGAGTGAATTCTTGTGTATACATATTCAATGAAAAGACAAGCTTTGGGGAATTTTAGGCGTTTAATGGTTACCCACAAAATGAAATGTCCATCATGGTCAATACATGCTTATGATTAAAGCGTTGGAAATTAAACAATTAAAGATTTTTTAAGATTTAAAAATATCCATCACCTTTTCATTGTACTTCCATTTTTAGTCCTTAACTTTGTACCAAAAGATAAAGAAATGAAAGCAAAGCAAGTTTGTTGGGTAGTGATGGCGATAGCATTGGCTGCCTGTTCGGGAGGAAAGCAATCGTATGG
>JAFTTU010000152.1 GCA_017466635.1 Bacteroides sp. | reverse complement strand
TATTGTAATGAGGCTTCGGGTCGTCGTAATAGTTCAACAAATCGCGGATGAACATGTCTCCATGTTTCCAGAAAAGCGTCATTACTTCTTCTTCTTTGGTTGCCAGTTTCTTCATCATCATTGCAAGGATTTATGGTTTACGGATGCAATGATAAGAATAAAAATTTAAATAAACTACTAAATATATTAGGAGAACTCCTAATTTTAATAGGATTTAACGGTTAAGTGATGTTTGAGTGCTTGCGAGCGAGTGTCTAAGCGCTTAGACAGGTCTATGTAAGCGCTTACGTGAGCCATCGAGAGCAGTTAAAAGATTCGGGGATATATGGAACTTCCTGCCGACCATAGAAAAACGGAAACCATTGAAAGTTGCGGGTTGCAAGTTGCGTTTTTAGAGGGTGCAAAGGTTGCGCTTTTTCGGGGGGTGGTTGCGCCTATCGAAAACGCAACCCGCAACCCGCAACTCGGTTGCGTTTTTGATTTTACGTTTCTTTTTCTAGTGGTCTAAATTTATATAAATACCTATATATCAATATATTATATATATAATTTATATATTAATATAATAATAAATAAAAAAATAAAAAAAGAAAAGACCCACAAGGGTTGCGTTTTAGAGGGGGAGGCACACATCAAAAAATACAGGAAAACGCAACCCCGGGTTGCGGGTTGCAAGTTGCGTTTTTGGCGCAACCCGCAACTTGCAACCTGCAACTTGCAGTGGTTTTCACTTTTGCATGATTGGGTAGAGGGTGGGAGAAGGAGTGTTTATTTTCCAAACATCAGAGCTACCCCCAATGACAAGAAGTTCAAAGCACTGTCCCAGTTCTCGTAATATTCATAGTTTCCACCGATAGATGGATAGTAACCGCTATTCACGTATCTGAAATCGGACATGATGAAGTCGGCACGAATCTGCATGCCTACTCCTTTGCCAAGAGCAAATTCATATCCTAAGCTGGTGGACATGGCCAGATGGCCTTTCTTGAATTCGTTGTCGTAAATTTCGTCCTTGTAGTGTAAATAACCGATGCCTAAGGTAGCCCAGAAACCTTGTTTGTTTTCAGCCCATAGCCATCGATACGTGAGGGTCGGGGCAATGTAATTGCATCGTAATGAATTGCCGTTCTTGTTGCCCGTCAAGAAATTATAAGTGGCACCAACGGCTAAGTCGCCTCCCCAATAATGTCGATAGTCCAAGATGAACTCGGCACAAGTTGGATTTCCGGTCTTGTCCAGAAAGCCTCCCTTCGTATTGCCAATGCCCCACATCATTCCACCACCGAATGCAAAACTATTTTTCTGTGGGAGATAATTCTGCGCTTGTATGGCCAAGCTTAGGCTGGCCAATACACCAATCAATAATAATCTAGTCTTTTTCATGTGTAAGTTTTTTTATGGGTTATTTCTGTTTCTTGAGTTTCTTTACCGCCGATTCCAACGATTCCGTCGGCTCGATGATGTTGTAGTCCTTCCAGAAGTCTTCGTTCCAATACGCTTCTACCATGTCATAAAAGACATCCCGTTGCTTGAAGGCATCCTTGCTCTTGATGCGTTCTTCGGGTTGTTCTGTGCGGTCTACCATGACCATCTCCGAGCTGGTGGTGAACGAGGAAGAGAACAGGCGTTTCTTCCAGTCGCACTTGAAGCGGATATCGTTGCGGATATAGTTCAGGTGAGGCTTGCCGTCCTGGAAGCGATAGGACACCAGATAGGAGATGCGTTGAGGCTTGAACCGGAGTCCTGCCGGTTTCTTACGGAGGATGGATTTGGTGGCTTTCTCACGGTCCGACAAGTCCAACTCGAATTCGGCACGGGTGAATGCCAACGTTTCCTGGTCGATGTACAGGACACCTTTATATAAGGCTACCTCCAGCTTCACCATCGGCTGGAAATGGACCACGTATTGCATCCGGTTGTCGATGCTGACCGGAATGCCCATATCGAACCGATAACAAGGCAGCATGTCGATGCTCAGCAGTTCTTCTTCGTTCTTCGCCAAATCCAGATAGACGGCCATGTTGGGACCTCCGGCAATCTTTACCGCCAAGGTGTCCTTTCTCTTCTGGCTGGCCAGCCGGCGACCTTTCAGGAGTTGTACCCGGTCCAGATAGATGGCTCTTTTCTTGTAATCCGATTTATAGACATCCATTACCGCTTCGGAGATTCCGATGTAACGGCTTCCCTTCTGAATGGTTTCACGGTAGAAGGCCGAAAACATCTGGTTCTTGTCCGAATAGCTATGAGGGATTTGTAGAATCGCTTTCTCTACCAGTTCGCGAGGGTCTCCTCCGAAGACATTGACATCCTTCAAGGTCAAGGTATGCGGAATCATCCAGACGGTGAGGCGCTTCTTGTCCGTATCCAGTTCGTCTCCCGAAAGGCGTACGTTCAGATAGCCGACGTGCGATATAACCAGTCCTTTGCCGGTATCGGCTTGTGATAGCTTCAACGAGAATTCTCCATCGGCATTGGTGATGGTACCTACATTACTCCCAATGACGGATACATTGACATTGGCCAGCTCTTTCCGGCTTTCCTTGTCCTTCACCACACCATTCACGATGATTTGTCCGAACAGGACGTTCGTCCAAACCAACATCATTCCCAAACAAAGCACCCACCTTTTCATAGCATCCTATTTTTCTTGATTTGACAAATATAGGAAATTTCGATGAAAAAGTGGGTAATGTGTTCGTTTTTCTTATCCGAAGAATAAATAGCAGATGAAAATAGCGGCAATACTACCTACCGTATCGGCCAACAAGCCACAAGGTACGGCGTGGCGAGTCTTGGAAATGCCTACACTACCGAAGTAGACCGCCAAGATGTAGAAGGTGGTATCGGTAGAACCTTGGAGGATGCAAGTCAATCGGCCTACGAAGGAATCGGCACCATAGTTGGTCATCGCATCGACCATGAGACCTCTCGAACCGCTTCCGCTCAAAGGCTTCATGAAAGCGGTAGGAAGACCACCCACCCATTCGCTGTCGAGGCCACAAAGGTTCACTGCATATTCAATGCCCCCGATGAGGTAATCCATGGCTCCTGAGGCACGGAAAACACCGATACCTACCAGAATAGCCACCAAGTAAGGAATGATGCGTACAGCGGTCGTAAAGCCTTCCTTGGCGCCTTCCACAAAGGCATCGTATACATTGATTTTCTTTCGGATGCCGGTGATGATGAAACCGATGATGATGAAGAAAAGGAAGACATTGGCGCCGGTAGTAGAGAACGTATCAATCTGGGTGCGGGACAACATGCTGCATACATAGATGAGGCTGGCGATGAACAAGCTAAGTCCACCCAAGAAAAGCAGGATGGTACGGTTGAGCAGATTGATGCGTTGGTAGATGCTGACCGTAATGATACCTGCCAAGGTGGCAATGGTGGTGGCCAACAGAATCGGTACAAATACGTCGGTAGGCTGGACAGCTCCCAATTGGGCACGGTACACCATGATACCAATTGGAATGATGACCAATCCCGAAGTGTTCAGCACGAGGAACATAATCATCGGATTGCTGGCGGTATCTTTCTTGGGATTCAGTTCCTGCAAGCCTTCCATGGCCTTCAAGCCCAGAGGGGTGGCGGCATTGTCCAGCCCCAGCATGTTGGCGGCTAGGTTCATGAAGATGCTTCCGGTTACGGGGTGTCCCTTGGGAATGTCCGGAAATAGCTTGCTGAATATCGGGCTCAGCAAACGGGAGATGAAGGATACCAGCCCTCCTCTTTCGCCAATCTTCATGATGCCCAACCACAACGAGAGTACCCCTGTCAAGCCCAAGGCAATATCGAATGCCGTTTGGGCGGAGCTGAAGGTGGAATTGATGATTTCAGGGAAAACTTGGGTATCGCCCAGAAAGACAAGGCGAGCCATTGCCACAATAAAGGCTATCAGGAAGAATGCTATCCAAATGTAGTTTAATACCATTGATCTATGATTTTTTGTTATTTTGCCCGCAAATGTACAAAATTTGGTTAACTTTGTGATGTATTTGGGAAAACAAAAGAAAAGTAATCATGAAAAAGAGTTTGTTTATTTTTAGTCTTTGTGCAACCTTGTTCGTGACAAGCTGTAGCGAGAATCAAAGTGGCGGTAAAGGAAATTTGTCGGAAATAGATGTAGAGTCCTCTTTTAAACACCCTCAGGAATTGTCGTTGTTTGATTTGGGTAAAGAGTTTACGTATATTCCTTTGGAAACAATAGATGAGTCGCTGATAAAGCTAAATTCCACATCTAATCTGGCTGTTACTGATGATTATATATTCATAGCGGATTCAGGAAGTCCGATTCTTTGTTTTGAACGGAAAACGGGTAAGTATCTGTTTAAAGTAGGCAATATAGGGCAAGGACCACAAGAATATACAAATGGAACTTCTTTTACGGTTGACCCAATAGGCAAGCGTATTTATGTTTTGTTGAAGTCCAATCGTTTTCAATGCTATAATTATGAGGGGAAATTTTTGGAGACGATTGATTGTGCAGATCAGATTCAATCAATGGCTGATGCGTTTTTCTTTGTGGATGACAAGATTTATCACCATGCAAACATCCCCAATGAGAAGACTACGGCCATGACTTATTGTTATGATTTAAAGACAGGACAGCCGCTTGATTCATTGTTGATGGATGAAAATGATAAACCTTCAGGACCGAGCAAGATGGTTGTGCCAGTTATGGGTACAGAAATTTTTGGAGGACGTTCTTTTTTAATTCAGTATGAGGATGCTTATACATACGGGAGACGGTTGAACAGTGCTTTTTGGATAACTGATGGAGAACTTTATATGAAGGATGCTTTCTGTGATACGATATTCCATGTGAATAACTTGAAGCAACAGACACCGGCCTATGCTTTCCGCTTGGGAGAATATGGAGGGTACGGACGTTTTGAATCGAGCGATGACATGAAAGGAAAATATCTGATACCTAATTTGATGGACGGTAAGAATTGTCTTTATTTCACTTTGTATAAAGGTTTGTATGATTTCATTGATTTGATGAAATCGGGTAAATCCTCGACCGAGAAACCTTCGTGTGGTGTTTATAACAAGCAAACGGGTGAACTGAAGATTCAACAAAATTCCGTGGCGTTCAAACATCCGTTGGAAGGTATGCCGGAAGTACATGTTTTTAATGTATCGACAGATGGTGCGTTTGTAGTGGCTTTGCAGGCAGATGAGTTGGCAACGGCTCGTGAAGAAATGCCTGAAGAGAAGCAACCGGAATGGTTGAAACAATTGAAGGAGGATGACAATCCGGTTATTCTGTTAGTACAATAAAAATGGAAGGAGGGTACGAATCGGTACCCTCCTTTCATTTTACTTCTGCCATACTTTCAAATTCGCAATCTTGCTCTTGAAGTTTCCGGCCTTTTCGAGCGGGAATACCAAGGTGCGGACATTGCGGATGCGTGTCTTGCCTTCCTTGTCCATCCAGCGTTCCTGAATGTTCAGTTCTTCCACTTGCTTGCCGTTGATGAAGAGGCGGGTAGCCTTGTTGTCACCTTCGATGGCAATCTTCATCTTTTGACCAGGTTGAACATTATAAGTAAAGGTGTTCAAATAACCGTCACGAGCATAACCCAACATACCGCTGATAGGATCAGACAAGTAGAAAACGGCATCCTTCGAGCGGAAGAGTTCTGTACCCATGACTTCTTTAGCACCTTCTATATCGAATTCCACATGGTAGTTGTAACCGACTTCTTTTACAGGCAAAGTGCTGTTTGGGGTTATGTTTTCCAAAAAATAAGCCAAATCTTTAGCCTTGCTGAGGCGACCCAACTGGTTCACACCCGGAGCTTCGCTCAAGGCATGACGTTGCTTGTCGAATTCTTCGTAAGGAACGGACTTCGATACGCCTGTCCACATCTTTACGGCCAATGTCTGGAGAGCCGGATAGCAACGATGATGGATGTCCTTGGTAGAGATACCATTGCCGCAATGGTCGTTCCATACGGCATACATACCACCGAGGATAGCAGGGTCCTTTTCGTCGAATACTTCCTTGCCTACATGAGCCGGTGTCCAGTTGTTGTAAAGATATTCGCAGTTCAAGTAGTCGTAGTAATAACCTGCTTGAGGCACGATGTAAGTCAATCCGTCAGGGATGGAGATGAGCTTGTAGCCTTGCTTCACCATGTCGCGAGGTTCAGCATAGCCGTTGTACCAAGCACTCATGATGACGTTTTCGCTCTTCACCGGAGTTTCGCCCTTGGCATGAGTCAAGGCACCCCATACGCAAGCCTGCTTGCCGAAGCTTTCCACATAGCGGATGTAACGGTCGGTGAATTCGCGGAACTTTTCCACTACCTTCGGGTCCTTGTTGGAATATTCGTCGGTACCGATGTGTACACGCTTGCCACGGAACACCGGTTCTTCCCCTTCCAAATATTCCTTGAAGAGGCCGTCCATGAATTCGTAAGTCTTCGGGTTGAAGAGGTCGAGGTGGTCCATACCGTATTCCTTCGAGCCGATTTCAGGCATGTAGTGAGCGAATGCCAAGGTATGTGCCGGAGCGTCGATTTCAGGAATGATTTCCACGTATACGCTTTCGGCCAACTTCTGCAAGTCGATAAATTCCTTCTTGGTATAGAAGCCATCACGGGCGGTCAAGCCAGGATAAGTGTCCGATTCCAGGCGGAAAGCAGCATAAGTCTTGTCCCAATCGTGTTCGAAGAACTGCTTGAAACCGTTGTCGTTCAAGTGGATTTGGAAGCAGTTCATCTTGTAGTAAGCCATGATTTTCACATAGTCGCGCAGATAGTGCATCGGGATGAACTTACGTCCACAGTCAATCATGAACCCACGGATGCCATAATCGGGGAAGTCACGGATTTCACCCTTCGGGAGGTCGAAGCCTTGTTCAGCCATCTGCAAAAGGGTGCGGGTTCCCCAATATACACCCACGGTTTCAGGAGCAGAAAGCGTGATTCGGTCGCTGATGTTGATGGCATAACCTTCCTTGCCCAACTTCTTGTCCTTCTTCAAAGCGAGGATGATGTCACCTTTCTGTCCCTTGCCTTCTGCAATGGCAGGAGTATAATTGAACATCGCCTTGCAATCCTCGGCCACCATCTGTGCGATGCGTTGCAATTCCGGTTGGTTCTTCGGATACACGATGCGTGTGTTTTCATTCAAAGTCAAAGTTCCGGTGTTACCTTTCCATTCCTTCAGTTCAGGGATGACGAATGGTTTGGCATTTTGGGCTGCTATGCCTTGTAAAACGAGGCATAGCAGTGCAATGAGTGAGTAGAGTCTTTTCATAAATTATTCAATTACAAATTCTTTACGGATAGGGTCGTCATAATATTCCTGGAGTCTCTTCAGTTCAGCTTTCAGCTCCTTGGTGATTTCTTCTGTACCCGGTTTGCCATAGAGGTTGTTCATTTCGCTTGGGTCTTCCTGGAGGTCGAAGAGTTCCCAAGAATCGATGTCGTTGTAGAAGTGAATCAACTTATAGCGGTCTGTACGCACACCAAAGTGACGGCATACCATGTGTTCAGCCGGATATTCATAGAAGTGATAGTACAACGACTTGCGCCATTCCGGTGCTTCTTCGCCCTTCAAGAGTGGGAGGAATGATTCGCCATGCATTTCTTCCGGCTTTTCGATACCTGCCAAATCGAGGATGGTCGGACCGTAGTCGATGTTCTGTACCAATTGGGCTACGTCACCCTTCTTTCCACCCGGAAGGCGTACGAGTAATGGAGTACGGAACGATTCTTCGTACATGAATCGCTTGTCGAACCATCCGTGTTCACCCATGTAGAAACCTTGGTCGGATGTGTAGACAATCATGGTGTTGTCCAGCAAGTCCTGTTCTTCCAGGTAGTCCAACAAACGGCCGATGTTGCGGTCGACGGATGTGATGACACGCAGATAGTCGCGCATGTATTGTTGGAATTTCCATTCAGCCAATGCCTTTCCGGTCAGCTTGTCCTTCTTGAACTTGGCGATGATAGGGTCGTAGTGAGCGTCCCAAGCGGCTTTCTGAGCCGGATTCATGTTGTTGTACATGGCACGTCCCCACTTTTCGTACATGCCTTGGTGGATTTCGTTTTCCTTGTCGGCCATCTTCAGGTCGTACACGATTTCCATATCGTTGGCAATGTTCATCTTCTGCTTCTGAGCCGCCAATCGTCCTTCGTAGTTGTCATAGAAGTTTTCCGGCAACGGGAAAGTCTTGTCGGCGAAGAGTTCGAGGTCGCAAGTGTCCGGCATCCAGGTACGGTGTGGAGCCTTGTGGTGGAGAAGCATACAGAAAGGCTTGTTTTCATCGCGGTTTTCTATCCAGTTGATGGCCTTGTCGGTGATGATGTTGGTGGCATAACCTTCTTCTTGTGTGCGTTCACCGTTCATCTGGATGAAGGTCGGGTTATAGTAGTCGCCTTGTCCCGGGAGGATTTCCCAATGGTCGAAGCCTTGAGGGTCGCTCACGAGGTGCCACTTACCAATCATGGCTGTCTGATAGCCGTTCTGCTGGAGAACTTTCGGGAAAGTCAGCTGGTCGCCATTGAAAGTCGTGGAGTTGTTGATGAATCCGTTGGCATGGCTATGCTTGCCGGTGAGCATACAAGCACGGCTCGGTCCACTGATGGAATTGGCCACAAAGCTGTTGGTAAAGCGCACGCCTTCATTCCCGATACGGTCGATGTTCGGTGTGTGGATGTAACGCTGGTCGTAAGCACTGATGGTTTGATACGAGTGGTCATCGCTCATGATGTAGATGACGTTCATCGGCTTCTGGGGTTCTGCTTGCTTGTTGGATTTGCAAGAAGAGAGAGAAGCAATGGCTGCCGCTCCGGTGAGGGAGTAGAGCAGGGTGGATGTGAGTTTTCTCATAATGGTATCGATTTATTTTTTGTTGTCCGAATGTTCGTTGGATGCAAATATAACAAATTTCTGTTAGTTTTGATAAAAGAAAGCCCCGTTATTGACATTTGTTTTCAATAGCGGGGCTTGTCCAGTGTGTAACACACACACTTTTTATACCTCAAAGCACGGGCAGGCTTTGTTGGGGTTCAATTCCCGATGCCCCACAACGAGTGCATCCGGGTAGTCCTCTTCCAGTCTTTTCAGTAGTTTCTGCAAGATATCCTTCTGCTCCGGTGTACGAGTATCTGCTGGAAGTCCCTGTTCATTGAGACCGCCCTCGTAACAGATGCCGATGGAATAGCGGTTATACCCTGTGGCATGCGCCCCAACCTGATAGAGCGGTCGGCCGGCATGAACTACCCCGTCGCGGGTGATGTAATAGTGATAGCCGATATCGGCGAAGCCACGGGCACGATGGTCACGACGGCAGTCGTCCACGGTGTAGCATTGCGTGGCGCGGGTGGCACTACAATGAATCACAATCAAGTCGATGCAACGGTAGTTCTGGTATTGGCTGCTGGTTAATATGGCGTTGGACATTTTTTGAGTTTTGAGTTTTGAGTTAGATGCATGCCTGCAGACCGAAGGTGGTTGCTATGGCAGTTAATACGGTGATTACGATTTTCAAGATTTTTCCCCAGATGTTGTTCATAGTTTTTGAGTTATGAGTTATAAGTTATGAGTTACAAGTTAACCTTCCGGACGGCAACTCAGAACTCATAACTCAGAACTCAAAACTTTTTTACGCCGCTTCTTCCTCTTCGTCTTCTCCCGGTTTGCTCAAATCGACGATGGTCTCACCCTTTTTCTGGGCACGGAGCAAGGCAGCCTGGGCAGCACGTGAGGCAACGAGGTTGAATTCCATTCCCTGGAAGATACCCTTCAGGTCATCACCCGGGATGAACTGGATGGTGACACCGGTGATGTTGTCCGCTGTGAAGTCTTCGGCAGTGATGGCACCCTTGCTGGTGATTTGCAGACGGAACTTGCCGAGCTCACCGAAATCCACCTGCTTACCGGCTTTCAGGGCGGCAAACATGGATTCGACCGAGGCAATCAACACCGCATAGACATCGGCAGCATGGACGGTAGACTTGGAGGAAACTTCCTTGGAGAGTTCCTTCAAGGTCATTTCACCGTTAATTTGCGCTTTCGCATAAGCCTTGTGAGGATCGTTCTTCTCACGAGGGTTCGCCAACATGGCAATACTGTAGTTTAATGGCATTTTTTGAGTTATGAG
>JAFTTU010000151.1 GCA_017466635.1 Bacteroides sp. | reverse complement strand
GACGATGGATGCCTTGATGCCTGTCAATGCTTCCAACCAAATCATGTTGTCATATCTGTAAGGAGGAAGGAAGTGTACCTTTCTACCTTGTGAGATGGCTTTGCCTACCACTTCCCAAAGTTGGGTAAGCGGCATGGTCTTTTGGACACCTACCTGAGCAGCCAAGTCCTTGATGCTCGGTTGAGGACCCATCCAGATGATGTCGTCGATGTCTACATCATTGCCGAAGAAGATATCTTCACCGGCATCGATATCCAACACACCGGCATAGCCCGGATGCGATTGTCCGAAGAAATAGAGGAATGTACTGTCCTGACGGTATTTATAACAGTTGTCCGGATAGTTGGCTGGTGCTTCGTTGTTGCCCAACAGAAGGATAATGCCACTCTGAACCTTGTTTCTCAGTGCCTGACGGCGTCTTTCGTATGTACTAGATTCAAACATAATATATGATTTGTGAAACTTTTTAAAACTTAGTTTTTGCAAATGTAATACTTTTCTCTTGATTTGTTGTGTCATTTTACAATTAAAAAGATAACTTTGTCCACGATTTTTGGAGAAATAATTAGATAAACGGGTAATTGGCATGATAAAGATAGACGAAAAGACAGCTTTGGTGCTTGAAGGTGGTGGAATGCGTGGCGTTTTCACTTGCGGTGTGTTGGATTATCTGATGGACCAAAAAATCAGTTTTCCGTATGCTATTGGTGTCTCTGCCGGAGCATGCAATGGTCTTTCCTACATGTCCCATCAAAGGGGGAGAGGGAAATTCAGCAACATCGACCTTTTGGCCAAATATAAATACATAGGTATACGTCCGTTGGTGAAGAAGCGTGGATTGATTGACCAGCAGCTGTTGTTCCATCGTTTCCCCGACAGAATCTTACCTTATAATTATAAGGCATACGCCGAAAACCCGGGCCGTTTTGAAATGGTCACGACCGATTGCATGACCGGACGTGCCTGTTATTGGGAAGAGAAATTCGATGAGAAACGCATTATCGATATTGTGAAGGCATCGAGCAGCTTGCCGTATGCTTGTCCGATTATTTATGTCGACGGGCGTCCGATGCTGGACGGAGGCATTGTCGATTCCATTCCCTTGCTCCGTGCTTATGAGCTAGGTTATGACAAGTGTGTAGTGGTGCTGACCCGCAACAAGGGCTATCGCAAATCCACTAAAAAGGTGCCCGTACCTAGTTTCATCTATAAGAAATACCCTCGTTTGAGGGTGGCGTTGCGCAATCGTAACAAGATTTACAACGAGCAGTTGGAGTTGGTGGAACGTCTGGAAGAAGAAGGAAAGATTATCGTCATCCGTCCGGAAAAGCCGATTGTGGTAGGACGCATGGAAACCAGTGTGAAGAAATTGACAGATTTGTACGAGCAGGGATATGCTTGTGCCAAGAAAGTAATAGAGGGATAGAGTTATGCAGTACATAGGAGAAATCATATCGTTGACCGTTGCCGTATCGTGGACCATTACGGCACTCTTCGCCGAAGTAGGTAGCAAGCGGTTGGGTTCGTTGCAGATGAATGTCATCCGCATGTTGTTGTCATTGTGTATGTTGGGAGCTACCTTGTGGTGGTTTACCGGTTCTCCTGTTCCGCTCTATGCTGATGGGAAAGCTTGGTTCTGGCTTTCCATGTCGGGATTCGTAGGATACCTATTGGGGGATTATTGCCTCTTCAATTCCTATATCTGGATAGGTTCGCGCTTCGGTCAGCTCTTCATGACATTGGCTCCTCCTACAGCTGCCATTGCGGGATTCTTCATGTTGGGCGAAACCTTGTCGTGGAATGCTTGGTTGGGAATGTTGGTTACACTCACCGGTATCGGTATTTCGGTATTGAACAAAGGTACATCCCATAAGATTTCGTTGAAGCTTCCATTGAAGGGAGTGCTTTTCGGCATTGGTGCCGGTATCGGACAGGGGGTAGGCTTGGTTTTGAGTAAGGTCGGCATGACCTATTATGAAGTGTCCATTCCGGCAGGCGAGGAGATGGTGGCCGATTTGATGCCTTTCGCTTCCACGTTCATCCGTGCCGTGACCGGAGCCATTGGTTTCCTTTGTGTGATGGCTTTCCAAAAACAATTTCATACCCTCGCCACTTCGGTGCGTGACCGCAAGGGGATGAATGCCGCTGTATGGGCCACCATTACCGGTCCTTTCATCGGAGTGTCTCTCTCGCTTATGGCGGTACAGTATACCGAGGCTGGTATTGCATCTACTCTCATGGCACTCACCCCGGTCTTCATCATCTGGCCAGCCCATTTCTTCTTCGGTCAGAAGGTGACGTTCAAGGAAGTGGTCGGTGCTTGCATCAGTGTGATAGGGGTGTCGTTGTTCTTTATTTGATTTCCGGTTATTCCTTTGTCTTGAACTCACTGATAGTCCCCGTTTCGGAAGAGAACACGGTACCTACTTTGAACAGCTTGCGGCTGTCCGCTTCGTAAGGACGGGCATAGCCTTTGTCCTCGATTTGTTGCAGGGCTTCGTCGGCAGTGCCATCTAGCTTGAATTCGAAGATGTAGATGTAGTTTGGGGTCTCGACAATGCAATCCACCCGTCCTTCGCTCTGCTGCTTTTCGGTATAGACGGTGTAGCAGCTCACCATCCGCATCAGTAGATAGAAAGTATAGTGGAAATAGCGTTCACGCTCCCGTTCGGTTTCCTTGCGGCGCATGGAGTAAGGGATGTCCGCCAAGAAGGACGTGAGTAGCTTGCGGAATTGTTCCAAGTCTCCGGTCTTCAATGCTCCGACAATATCACGTGCCCAACTTCCTGCCTTGTCCTTGACCTTCAAATAATCGTTCGCCACCATCGTAACGAAACCTTTTTTCACCTCATTATTCGGGAAGTCAAGCAGATAGGTATTCATTTCTCTATCAAAACCTTTGACGGTCAGATAGCCGCTTTGGAAAATCATCGGAAGAGGCTTTTCCACATCCGCTTTGTAATCAATGAACTCGCTGGTGTCGTAATATTTACCCGTCAACTCGTTCAGATTTTCCTGTGTATGGTTCAGTAGACGGATAAGGTAACTGGGCGTACCGCTGCGGAACCAATAATCATCGATGTTGCACGACTTGCATGCATTAAGAATACTGAACGGATTGTAGATATCCGTCATTCGCTTACCGAAGTGATAACCGTCATACTGTTTCTTCAACATCTGCTTCATCTCGTTCACCGAGCAATCATTGTCTTCTGCCAGTTCCGCTATCGGTTCGGCGAAATAGCTGTACAATTCCTCTTCGGTGATACCGCATAGTGCTTCATAATCACGACTCATACTGATGTCTTCGGGTTGGTTGAACCCACTGAATACACTCACTTGCGAGAATTTGGTGACTCCCGTAAGCAGCACGAACTGAAGATTGGCATCGGCAGCTTTGAAGACGGAATAAAATCCTTTCAGAATATTGCGATGATGGTCTTCCAACAATCGTTTTTCTCCATCAACGACCGTGGAGAAACCTGTGTCCAACACATCCAACAAAGGTTTATCGTATTCGTCAATGAGAACGACTGCGCGTTTGCCCGTCTTCTGGTGAGCGGCTTTCAATATGTCCTTAAAACGACTTCCTGTATCTTGGCTATTGAGGTTTCTTCCGTAAATGTCTTCTTGGTCGGATAGAAATTTCTCGATAACTTCTTCCAATACATGCGGCTTGGTAAAATTGGAACCATTGAAATCAAGATGAAACACCGGATGCTCTGCCCATTCTGTCTCCAATTCATCAATAGCCAATCCTTTGAACAATTCTTTCTTTCCCTTGAAATAAGCTTTGAGGGTAGAGACGAGCAGACTTTTACCAAATCGGCGCGGACGGCTGAGGAAATAGATATTTCCTTCCGTAACCAACCGGTAGATAAGAGCAGTCTTATCTACATATACATAACCACCTGTGATTATCTTTTCAAAATCCTGTATGCCGATAGGGTATTTCATAATCGTTCTGCTAATCTTTCTGCAAACATACGATATTTTGTGCAGAAAAACAATCATTCG
>JAFTTU010000092.1 GCA_017466635.1 Bacteroides sp. | reverse complement strand
TCCGACACCTCCAGTTGGGCCTTGCTCTTGATACCCATCTTGTATTCTTCCTTTTCCAGCCCGAAACTCTTTTGGAGGCGGCTCATTTCGTATTGCGTCTGGAGAGCCTGTTGTTTCAGGGCAAGGCTCTTCTGTTCCATCTCTATTTCACGCTCCTTATACGAATAGCGTTGATTCTCCCATTCGTCGCGCTGGTCTTCTATTTCGCGTATCAGGTCGGGGTTGGTGAGTACCAGGATGGTATCGCCCTTCTTCATCATCGAGCCTTCTTCGGTCACGATGCGTTCCACACTTCCCGACTCGCGGGTATTTACTTTGATGGTCAGAATCGGTTGCACCAATCCTTCCACATCCACATACTCCATGAATTTGCCGTTCCTTACTTCGGCTATCTGGATGTTGTCGGTATCTACACGCAGTTTTCTCGGTCCCAATGAAAGGGAGATGACATAAATCAGGAAGATGATGAATGCACCACCTGCCAACAGATAATTACGGTAACGGATGTACCACGGTTTCTTTTCTAGCTTGATGTCCATATGGGTTGAGTTATGAGTTTTAAGTTATGAGTTATGAGTTTAAATTATATCTCAGGTAAAATTTCTTCTATCTTTTGATTGTGTTCAAAGTCGTAGCCAGTCATGCTTCGCAAGCCATAGTAGAGGCTCCAATAGCTTTTCAATGCCGAGATATAGCTCCGTCGGGCAGCATCCTTTTCGGTGATGGCGGCATTGAGGTCGAGGATGGTCGACTTACCTAATATATATAGGCGCTTTGCTACTTCGTAACGTCGGTCGGCTGTGCGGTCGGTCTTGGCGGCTACTTCCACATATTGGCTTTGCAGATTGAACTGGCGCACCATGCGGGCTACGTTCTGCTCGAAATCCCTCATGCCTTGTTCGGCTTGCGTATCTATTAAGTCCACTTGCGATTTCGCCACCCGGATGCGTCCCTTGCCACGTCCCCAGTCGAGGATAGGGAGGGAGATGCCTATGCTGGCGTATTGCTGGTTCATGGGGTTGCGATAGGAATCGGCAAACTTGTCACCCGTCTGCGAGAGGCCGAACTGCACGTAGAGGTCGGCTTTCAGTCCGGCATTTGCTTTGGCTGAGGCCAGGTTGCTCCGGCTCTGAAGCTTCATGCGCTCAAAGGTGTCAGGTTCGGGACTGTTCTCGTAGGCCATCTTCAGGGCATCGCCCAATGGAATATCAAACGTCGGCACCTCTTCTTCGGTAATAACCCTTAGCTCCACTTCACGGTTGATGCCTAGGAACGAGCGGAGCATCTGCATCTGGTCTTCCACTTCGATGCGGGCATTCATCATGTTCGTTTCTTCGGTCAGCTTGTTGATTTCGAGCTGAAGCATCTCGTTTTCGGTGATGGTACCGATGTTGTATCGTCCTTCGGCATATCGATACAAGGTATCTGCCGAAGCATAGTTGGAGGATGCAATATCTAGATTGGTTTGTGCGGTGGCCAGGTTGAAGAAATAGTTGCTGGTCTGGCTGGCTACCAGTTCCAGTGCTTCATTGTATGCCTTACGGGCTTCGCGGAAACGTACCGGCTCGATGCGGCGGTCCCACTTCAGCGAGTTATAGCCGAAGAGGGATTGCTCATACCCGATGACTACGGGTTGGGTATTGTAGGCCGTCACGTCGTTTTCCAATTCATCCATGCGTTGCACATTGCTGCGGACAAAGAGGCTACCTCCCGTAAACCATACGTTCTGGTTAATCTTCAGGTCGAGGTCTACCGCCAGCTGGTTTTGCTTGATGAAAAGGTTGGTTCCGTCCGGTTGTGTCACCTTGCTGATCTGCTTGTTGAAGGACGGTGAAGAAGTCAGCGTGACGGACGGCAAATAGTTCGCCTTGTAGAAACGGTACGACCAATATGCCGAACGATAGGTGTGACGTGCCGCCTCTGCTTCGGGCGAATGCTTCTGTGCGATTTCGATGGCTTGACGCAAAGTCAGGCTAATCGTTTCTTCTTGTGCCGATGCTTGGACGGCAAAGAATAGGGCTGTTATCAAGAATACTTTTTTCATCTTTTTGGGACTTTTCATATATTATCTATACAGCAAAAACCGTGCCAGAACGTTAATCGGTTGATAATGAGAAGAAAGACGAAAATAGGGGGTGCAAAAAAGTGTGCGATTCCGCACGTTTTTTGTGCGATTTCGCACACTCAACACAACGAAATTATGCTTATCTTTGCAAAAACAAGAGAAATACGATGGAAAAGCAAGGAAAAATATTTATAGTTGACGATAATGAGGACGTATTGTTCGCTCTCAACTTGTTGTTGGAAGCATACGTGGAGAAGGTGAAGGTTTCAACCCAGCCATCTCGCATCGAACACTTCATGACGACCTTTGAACCGGATGTGATTTTGCTCGACATGAATTTCAGCCGCGATGCCATCAGCGGACAGGAAGGCTTCGATTGTCTGGAGCAAATATTGAAAATCGATCCGGAGGCAGTGGTTCTCTTCATGACGGCATACGC
>JAFTTU010000150.1 GCA_017466635.1 Bacteroides sp. | reverse complement strand
CACTGAAGAATTGAAGAAGCACCCAGTTTACAAGAATGCTCGTCCGACATTGTCATTGTTGACCATTACTTCTAACGTTATGTACGGTAAGAAGACTGGTGCTACTCCTGACGGTCGTGCGAAGGGCGTTGCTTTCGCTCCAGGTGCTAACCCAATGCACGGACGCGACAAGAACGGTGCTATCGCTTCTTTGAGCTCTGTAGCTAAGTTGCGTTACCGTGATGCTCAGGACGGTATTTCGAACACCTTCTCTATCGTACCGAAGTCACTTGGTGTAGATATGGAAACACGTGTAGAAAACCTCGTGACCATGATGGACGCTTACTTCGTGAAGGGTGCTCACCACTTGAACGTGAACGTATTGAACCGTGAAATGTTGCTCGACGCTATGGATCACCCTGAAAAGTATCCGCAGTTGACTATCCGCGTTTCCGGTTATGCTGTGAACTTCATCAAGTTGAGCCGCGAACATCAGTTGGAAGTAATATCTCGTAGCTTCCACGAAAGAATGTAATTTTGAACAACTATGAATAGAAAGCGTGGCAGTTCTCTGTCACGCTTTTATTTAATCAAAGAATATGTTAAGAGTACACTCCTACGAATCCATGGGAACCTTCGACGGTCCGGGTCTTCGCCTTGTGGTCTTCCTTCAGGGATGCAACTTCCGTTGTCTCTATTGTGCCAATCCGGATACGATAGACGCGAAAGGCGAAAGCAAGGAGACATCCGTCGATGAGATTGCCCGCATGGCCATGAGCCAACGTCCCTTCTTCGGCAAGAAAGGCGGTGTAACCTTCAGTGGAGGTGAACCCACTTTTCAGGCGAAAGAACTTGTCCCGATGGTGAAGCGACTGAAAGAACTCGGCATCCACGTCTGCCTGGACAGCAATGGTGGCATCTGGAACGAGCATGTAGAAGAACTGCTCGGCTTGGTAGACTTGGTTCTACTCGACGTAAAGCAGTTCAATCCTGACAAGCACCTCAGCCTCACCGAACGCAAGAATGAGCAAACCTTGAAGACTGCTGCTTGGTTGGAAGCCAACGGCAAGCCTTTCTGGATGCGTTACGTGCTAGTGCCGGGCATCAGCAATGCCGAAGAAGACATCCGTGCCTTGGGCGAGCATTTCAAGGACTACAAGATGATTCAACGCATCGAAATCCTCCCCTACCACACCCTCGGTGTACACAAGTACGAGGCCATGGGCAAGGAATACAAGCTTCAAGGGGTAAAGGAAAACACGCCCGAACAGCTCGATGCTGCCAAGGACTTGTTTGATGAATACTTCGATTGTGTGTTTGTGAACTGATACTAAAACAAGAACGCCCCGCAAAATCACTTCGCTGGGCGTTCTTATATTAACTAATAACTAACTTTGTGGTTTACGTAATTCTTTTATGACTAACTTACAGTTGCAAAGATAAGCCTCTTTCGGATATTACGCAATCCCCATTTTTAGGTATTTTAAATGCCTACCTTCACTTCGCTGATATCTACCAGCTTGTTCACGATGGCATATACGGTCAATAACGTAGGAGAATGAATCTGCAACTTACGGGCAATGTTTCTCCGATGAGTAATCACCGTATGGACGGAAATAAACAAGTTTTCGGCTATTTCCTTGTTGGACATGCCCTTCACCACGCAACAGATGATTTCTTTCTCGCGTTGGCTCAAATCGTCCTGAGCAGACTTGGTCTCCTCCTTATCGTTTGTTTCTTCTACCTTGTTTGAGGTATTTTGATGGTCGAGATTCTTCATGACCTCTTCTTCCAGCTGAAGCACTGCCGGCACAAACAAGTGGTCTTCCACCGCATTGTGCGATACCAAGTCCTTCTCGCAATTGAAGATATCGAAAAGCACGGCATTCATCATGTAGCCTTTCTTGCTGACCGGATAATACTTGATGATACTGTTCTTCAATTCCGTCAGCTTCTCGTTGATGTGGTCATGATGGCGAACGAACATATTAATGTCGTAATCCTCGCTTTTCTTTCCTTTCAACAACTTTTCGACGTAGGTAAAGACGTACATATCCTCGTAACTCATGTGATTGCGTACTTCCTTTACATAGCTATCGAAGAATTTAAGAATGAGAAAGGTCACTTCGTTGTCCATCGAACAATCGATGGCTTCGAGTAGTTTCCTACGGATGGTAGGCAATTGGAAATCGAGGAAATAATGATGGGCATTCTTCAAGTATACCATCAAGCTTTCCACAGAAATCTCCGTCTGCGGAAGCGATGAACGGGAATGCCCTTTATTAATGAAATTAGCTACGGCAAGAAACGTAGGACAATCCACATGACTGTTCTTGCATACTTCTTCCACCGAATGGTCACCGAAGCCCAACGGCAAACCGAAACGGCTCATCACCTGCAACAAGCTATAGTTGTCGCAGATGATGTCGCTCATTTTATCCGTTGAGCTATAAAGGTGTTTCTTGCTCATAGATGGTTATCAATAAACTTCTACCTTGGCAGCAGCAGCCTTACACTTGTCGCGGAGAGCATCAAGGTCGCTTCCGTTCGGAGCATAGCTCACTACCACACCCATACGACGGTTCACCTTGGTAAACGGTTTGCCAAAGATGCGGAGGTAAGTATTGGTTTCCTTGCATACTTCTTCTTCACCCCGGTAGCGAGGAGCTTCCTTGCTGGCAATTGGTGAAAGAATCACCGCACTGGCACCCATACGTTCCTGAGTGATTTCAGGGATAGGAAGACCGAGGACGGCACGGCAATGAAGTTCGAACTCGTTCAAGTTCTGAGTACCTGCCAATGTCACCATACCTGTATCGTGTGGACGTGGAGAAAGTTCCGAGAAGTACACACCGTTTTCATGGCTTAAGAAGAACTCTACACCCCAGATACCGGCGCCAGTCAATGCTTCTGTTACCTTGGCAGCCATTTCTTGCGCTTCTTTCAAATGATCTGGTGCCACAGGAGCCGGTTGGAAGCTTTCACGGTAGTCACCACCCTTCTGTACGTGACCAATTGGGGCACAGAACAAAGTAGGACCATTCTTTTGAGTCACTGTAAGCAAAGTGATTTCGCTGTCGAACTTGATGAACTCTTCGATGATAAGTTCCTTGATGTCACCACGGCTACCTTCGCAACCATAAATCCAAGCTTGTTCAAGGTCATCGGCAGTCTTTACCAACGACTGACCCTTACCCGATGAAGACATCAACGGCTTGACTACACATGGGAAACCTACTTCCTTGGCAGCTTCCTTCAATTCTTCCAATGACTTGGCATAGAAATACTTGGCAGTCTTCAAGCCCAATTCCTTGGCAGCAAGGTCGCGGATAGCCTTACGGTTCATTGTAAAGTTCACGGCCTTGGCACTCGGTACTACCTGGATGCCTTGCTTTTCGAAGTCATAAAGACGTTCGGTACGGATAGCTTCGATTTCCGGTACGATGATGTCCGGTTGATGCTTCTTCACGGCAGCTTCGAGGGCATCGCCATCGAGCATGCTGAAGACTTCACATTCATCGGCTACTTGCATAGCCGGTGCACCTGCGTATGAATCACAAGCAATGACATACTGTCCCTTACGCTGAGCTGCGATTACAAACTCCTTACCCAACTCTCCGGAACCTAACAATAGAATCTTTTTTGTCATATATCTTAAAATT
>JAFTTU010000149.1 GCA_017466635.1 Bacteroides sp. | reverse complement strand
TTGTTGGCGTAGAGACCTTGATGAAGTGGGAGTTCGAAATTCAGGCGGAACTTCCATTCATTTTCGCTGATTTCCTGGTCGGAGTTGGTCAATTCATCAATACTCCAGTCGTAGGCACTCAGTTGTCCGATGCCTTTATTCGGATAAGGATTGCGGTCACCGGCGTTCACGAACTGCAAGCCACTGAAGTACTCCTCATTCTTCTTTCCTTTCATTGCCACCCCGAAGTAACGTTCACCTGGACGGTCTTCGGTCGCTCGCGAGTAGGAACCTGCCCAATCCATGTTCAATCGTCCGAAGGTGTGTTCCCCGTCGAAGGTGAAGTCCATTGTCTGCTGCAATTCCAAACGAGCATTCCGATTGTCGTCCAAACCTCCTTTGGTCTGCAACACGACGGATTGCTTGGACGGTGCGTCGTTCAGTTTCTTGTACGTGATGCGATAACGGTTCTCCCAGTCGCTTCGGCGGTTGTACATTCCTTTGAACGAAATCTTATGATTGGCATTGAACTGATAATCGGTAGCCAACGAATAGCTCTGGCGTTCACGGGTAACATAATACTGACGCATTTCGGCCTTGTCAAGATAGACCTTTCCGTCATCATCCACATCGTATTCAAACTCCACATTGTCTGCTCCACCCGGTGCATTCTGATAGCTTGCCGCCAACATCACACCTAACTTGTCATCGAAATAACGGTCACCATACGTCAATCCCAAGTTAAGTTGCATCTTGTCGGCCACCCAGTTGTATCCGCTTCCAGCGGTAGCATTCAGCACTCTTTTATAAGGTGTATTCTTTGTCACAAGATTGATGGCTCCACCGATAGCATCACCGTCCATATCACTGGTCACCACCTTGCTCACTTCGATGGTCTGCACCATGTCGGCAGGTATCAAGTCAAGCTGAACGTTTCTTGTATCTCCCTCGGCTGAAGGGATACGGTTTCCGTTGACGGTCACGGAAGTCAAGTCGGCACTGGTACCTCTTACCTGACCGAAGCGGGCTTCACCCATATCGTATTGCACATTGATACCATTGATACGCTTGAGGGCATCACCGATATTGGAATCCGGGAACTTTCCCACTTGGTCGGCAGAGACTACATTCGTCACCCCTATGCCGTTCTTCTGCATATTGACGGCCTTTCGTTGTCCTTGGAAGGCACCCTTCACTTCCACCTGTTGAAGTTCGACACCCTCGTTCATCACGATATCCTGTTCCAATGTATTTCCTCCCGACACGGTCATCTTCATCTCCCTCGGCGCATAGCCCACGTATGTCACCTTAATCGTATAAGTGCCCGGCTTCAAGTTCGGCAACGTGTAGAAACCATTGATGTCGCTGATAACACCCGTCTTCAAATCTTCGATAAAGATGGAAGCGCCCGGTAGGGTTTGCTTCTCGTTATCAATCACACGTCCATGGATGGCACCATCGCGAGGAGTACTTCCTCTTTCATCAGCAACGGCATTTCCTGAGAAACCCGTCAAAAGCAGCATCAATGACACTGCCCGTACAATCTTTTTCATTTTTCTATTTGCGTTAAAAAATCAACGCTGCAAAGGTAGAGGCATCAAATTTCAAAATAATGACAAGGCTGTTATGTTTCTTTTCCAAAGTTGTTTCAAGCAAAAATCCTTGCGATATATCACATACGGCAAGGATTCAAACAACTTATTGTGAAGAGTGGATGTGCAAAATACGCATCCACTTTTTTAAGGCACGGATTACACGGATTAACACGGTTTTGTAATAACATACCTAACCTGTTCAAATTTATTATTACGAGCACAAGCGTTAAAAGCTTCATTTATTTGTCGCTCATGGCGTAAAGGTGCAATGTCAATGTTTGCTACAACGATTTGTCCGTCGAGTGTAAAACGCTTTGTCTTGCTGACGAGTTTCCCATTTTCATAGATGATGCCATTACCGGCAAATACCACATCGGTGGTTGACTCTCCGAATCCTGATGAGCTATATACATATCCCGAACAGGTGCGAATGGACTGATCGGTCAAGAGCGAGCAAAGATAATCGTGCTTTCCCGAACATTCGTTAGTTGCCGAAAGATTGAATATGACATCTGCTCCGTTCATGGCCAGACAGGAACTAGGTGGAATCGGTGCCCAAAGGTCTTCGCAAAGCTCAATGCCGAAGTTTCCCGTTGGAGTACAGAACACCAAATCGTTGCCCAATGGAACAAGCTGCTGATGAAGGATTATTTCTTTTACATCGCAGCAGCATGCAGAAACAAACCAGCGTTTTTCTTGAAACTCCTTGTAATTGGGTAGATAACTCTTGGACACCACACCAAGAATTCGCCCTCCTTGCAGGACAACAGCCGTATTCAGCAACAGACTTTCCACCGCAAAGGGCATTCCGACAATCACGATGATCTCTTGCTGCAAGGTGGCATCAGCAATCTGACGCAATGACTGCATGGCACCGTGAAGCAGTGTTTCTTGGAAGAACAAGTCACCACAAGAATATCCCGTAATACATAGTTCCGGGAATACGATGACTTGCACTTCCATATTTACGGCTTCGTTTACACACCGAATGATTTCGGAGGCATTGAAGTCACAGTCCGCCACTCTTACTTTGGGAACGGCAGCAGCTACTTTCATAGACACCCGGATTAGTAGTTATCGGATAAACAGCAATTCGCTGTATTTAGGCAATGGCCACGCTTCATTATCGACAATCAGTTCCAGCTTGTCGATAGGATAGCGGATTTCTTCCAGCATCGGAGCTATATGATCATGATAGGCAATAGCCTTTTCACGTTCGTCCGTTATCTTGTTTACTACCTTTCGGGCTTCCACCATAGCATCCACGTGTTCGGTGATGAAGATGGCACGTTCGCCTATTTCCTCTATCAGTTTCATATTCTCTTTGGTCAGTCTGGTCGATTTCTCTTCGGCGAAGAGTTCTTTCATCTTATACACATTGTCTATCAAGCGGCTTTGACAGGCAGTAGCCACTGGAAGGATGTGGTTCATGGCCAAATCGCCCAAGACACGCGCCTCAATCTGAATCTTCTTCGTGTAGGTTTCCCATTTCACTTCGTTTCGTGCCTTCAGCTCCTTGTGGGTCATGACGCCTGTTGATTCGAACATGGCAACTGTTTCGGGCTTCAGGTAATTATCGAAAATAACCGGGCAACTGGTCTCGCAGTCCAATCCACGGCGAGCGGCTTCCTCTTTCCATTCATCGCTGTATCCGTTGCCATCGAAACGGATAGGCTTGCACTCCTTGATGTATCGGCGCAAGACCGTGAGGATGGCTTTCAGGGTCTCTTCGCCCGTCACGACCAATGCGTCCACTTCCGTCTTGAAAAGCGATAACTGATGAGCCACAGCTGCGTTGAGCGCAATCATGGCACAAGCACAGTTGGCTTCAGAGCCTACGGCACGGAACTCGAAACGATTGCCCGTAAAGGCGAAAGGTGAGGTACGGTTGCGGTCGGTGTTGTCGATGAGCAGTTCCGGAATCTGAGGAATATCCAGTTTCAATCCCTGTTTGCCGCAAAGGGTGAGGATGTCATCAGTCCCGTTCTCTTCCAAATGGTCGAGCACTTCGCTGAGCTGTTTGCCCAGGAATGAAGAGATGATGGCGGGAGGTGCCTCATTGGCTCCCAAACGATGGGCATTGGTGGCACTCATGATGGAAGCTTTCAGCAAGCCATTGTGCTTATAG
>JAFTTU010000148.1 GCA_017466635.1 Bacteroides sp. | reverse complement strand
ACGGATGTCCGCCGGATAATCCGGGAATGTACTGATGTCATTCCCCACTGTAGCCGAAATGGTCGAAAAGAGATTTCCGGCCAACTGCATACCATCACCAGAGTCGCCTGAGAAACGAACCACGACCTGGTCCAATTCCTTGACTATCATTTCTTCTGCCATATTAATTATATTTTAAAACATTTACTCGTATTTTCGCAACAAATTTCGTAAAGTTCCACGAAACGACAAAATATTATTGGCAGAAAAGATAAAAAAGACTACCTTTGCGACTGTTTGTAAAGCGCCCTTGTAGTTCAACGGATAGAATAGAAGTTTCCTAAACTTTAGATAGGGGTTCGATTCCCCTCGGGGGTACAAAAAAAGGATGCACTTCTGTGCATCCTTTTTCTATATATAAATAAGGTAATATTACTTGATAACACCCAATTCCTTTCCTACCTTGATGAAGGCAGCGATGGCCTTATCCAAGTGTTCTTGTTCATGAGCAGCCGAGAGCTGTACGCGGATACGAGCTTGGCCCTTTGGAACTACCGGATAGTAGAAACCAGTTACATAAATACCTTCTTCCTGCATCTTGGCAGCAAAGTCCTGAGACAACTTCGCATCGTACAACATCACTGCGCAGATAGCACTCTGAGTCGGCTTGATATCGAAGCCGGCAGCAAGCATCTTGTCGCGGAAGTATGTCACGTTCTGCATCAACTTGTCGTGGAGGGCATTGCTTTCCTTCAACATCTTGAACATTTCGATACTTGCACCTACGATAGCCGGAGCTACAGAGTTGGAGAACAAGTAAGGACGTGAGCGTTGACGAAGCATATCGATGATTTCCTTGCGACCGGTTGTGAAACCACCCATTGCACCACCGAATGCCTTACCCAATGTACCGGTAAAGATATCTACACGACCGTATACATCGTATTGTTCAGCTACACCATGACCGGTTGCACCTACTACACCAGCCGAGTGAGATTCGTCTACCATTACGAGTGCATCGTACTTTTCGGCCAAGTCACAAATCTTGTCCATCGGAGCTACGTTACCGTCCATAGAGAATACACCGTCAGTTACGATGATGCGATGACGCTGAGCTTGAGCTTCTTGCAAGCAACGTTCCAAGTCAGCCATGTCGGCATTGGCATAACGATAACGCTTTGCCTTGCAGAGGCGTACACCGTCGATGATGGAAGCATGGTTCAATGCGTCAGAGATAATGGCATCTTCTTCAGTGAATAATGGTTCGAACACACCACCATTGGCATCGAAACAAGCTGCATAAAGGATAGTATCTTCAGTCTTGAAGTAGTCGGCGATAGCAGCTTCCAATTGCTTGTGCAAGTCCTGAGTACCGCAGATGAAGCGTACAGAAGACATACCATAACCATGAGAATCCATAGCGGCCTTAGCTGCTTCAATCAAACGCTTGTTGTCTGCCAAGCCCAAGTAGTTGTTGGCACAGAAGTTCAATACGCCCTGGCCTGCATTCACCTTGATGTCTGCACTCTGAGGAGTAGTAATGATACGTTCGTTCTTGTACAAACCGGCAGCTTTGATATTTTCGAGTTCCTGCGCAAGGAACTCCTTCATTTTACCATACATAGTTTTTATGTGATTTTATTGTTATTATTCCCAATCCAAAATAACCTTACCGCATTGACCGGATTCCATCACGTCAAAGCCTTTCTGGAATTCAGCAATCGGGAAGTGGTGAGTGATGACCGGAGTCAAGTCAAGACCCGAAATCAACATCTGTTGCATCTTGTACCAAGTTTCCCACATTTCACGGCCATAGATACCCTTGATGGTCAATGCCTTGAAGATGATTTCACTCCAGTCTACGGTTGTAGTCGGAGGCAAGATACCGAGCTGTGCAATCTTTGAACCGTTGTACATGTTAGCTACCATGTCGCGGAATGCGATTGGTGAACCGGACATTTCCAAACCAACGTCGAAACCACGCATGCCGAGTTGTTCCATCGCTCCGGCAACAGTTTCACCCTTGGCTGCATTGACAGTGATAGTAGCACCCATCTTCTTGGCGATATCCAAACGGTAGTCGCTGAGGTCGGTTACTACCACGTTCTTGGCACCTGCAAAACGAGCAATGGCAGTAGCCATGGTACCAATCAAGCCTGCACCTGTAATCAAAACGTCTTCACCCAAGAGCGGGAAAGAAAGAGCTGTATGGGTAGCATTACCGAATGGGTCCATGATAGCAGCCATATCGTCCGAGATGCGGTCGTCCAGCTTCACTACGTTGGATTCTGGGATGCAGAGGTATTCTGCGAAAGCACCGTCACGGTTCACACCTACACCGATACTGTTTTCGCAAATGTGTTGCAAGCCACGACGGCAGTTACGGCAATGACCGCAAGCAATGTGACCTTCACCTGTTACACGGTCGCCTACAGCGATGTTGCGGACACCAGGACCTACTTCAGCTACTATACCTACGTATTCGTGACCGATAGTCATTGGAGTCTTGATGGTCTTCTGGCTCCATTCGTCCCACTTGTAGATGTGCAAGTCGGTACCGCAAATAGCAGTCTTCTTAATCTTGATGAGAACGTCGTTTACACCTACTTTGGGAACGGCTACTTCTTCCATCCAAATACCCTTCTGGGCTTCTTTCTTCACTAAAGCTTTCATGTACTTCTATTTATTAGGTTAAATACTTTTCATCTTTGCATTATAAGCACACAAATATACAAAAAAAAGAGGGCTTCCAAATCGGAAGCCCTCTTTTTTTATAGTAGATTACTTAGTTTCTTCTTCTGGCAACTTGCTACCCAATGTCAAATAAGCAACAGGAGCAGCACAGAACAATGAACCGAGTGTACCGAAGATTACACCGAGAATCATGGCGAATGCGAAGCTGCGGATGCTGTCACCACCGAGGATGAAGATACACAACAACACTACCAATGTACTCAAAGATGTATTGATGGTACGGGCCAATGTAGTATTCAAAGAGTCATTGAACAACTGGAAGCGGTTACGCTTCGGATACAACGCACGGAATTCACGGATACGGTCGAATACTACCACCTTGTCGTTGATAGAGTAACCGATAGCTGTCAAGATAGCACCAATGAATGTCTGGTCGATTTCCAAAGAGAACGGAGCCCAAGTGTGGCACAATGAATACATACCGATAATCATT
>JAFTTU010000147.1 GCA_017466635.1 Bacteroides sp. | reverse complement strand
TTGCACCGAAATGGATGAATGGTGGGGCTTGATTAAAGCCCTTTTTTTATTCTTAATAGTTTATAAATGATAGATAGAAACGTTGTAAGCGGGATTGTAAACGAATGGCTGGAAGATAAGGACTATTTTCTGGTGGATGTTTCTGTAAGCCCGGATGACAAGATTGTAGTGGAAATCGACCATGCAGAAGGTGTATGGATTGACGATTGTGTGGAACTCAGCCGATTCATTGAATCGAAACTCGACCGAGAAGAAGAGGATTATGAGCTGGAAGTCGGTTCAGCCGGCATCGGACAACCGTTCAAGGTGCTGCAGCAATATCTGATTCACATTGGCAAGGAGGTGGAAGTGCTGACCAAGGATGGCAAGAAGCTGGAAGGCGTGCTGAAAGATGCCAATGAGGAAAATATGACTGTAACCATCCAGAAGAAGGTGAAGCCGGAAGGTGCCAAGCGCCCGAAGCTGGTGGAAGAAGACGTTACCTATACATATAATGATATAAAATATACTAAATACTTAATTAGTTTCAAATAATTATGGCCAAGAAAGAAGAAACAATCAGCTTGATTGATACGTTTTCGGAATTTAAGGAAACCAAGAATATCGACCGCACTACCATGGTAAGTGTGCTCGAAGAATCGTTCCGCAGTGTGATTGCGAAAATGTTTGGCACCGATGAGAATTACGACGTGATTGTAAACCCGGACAAGGGTGATTTCGAAATCTATCGTAACCGTGTGGTGGTGGAAGATGATGAGTTGGAAAACGATAACAGACAGATTTCGTTGACGGAAGCCCGCAAGATTGATGCGTCGTACGAAGTAGGCGAAGAAGTGACTGATGAAGTGATTTTTGCCAAGTTCGGTCGTCGTGCCATCTTGAATCTGCGCCAGACATTGGCATCCAAGATTCTGGAATTGGAAAAGGATAGCCTTTACAACAAGTATATCGACAAGGTCGGTACCATCATTGCTGCCGAAGTTTACCAAATCTGGAAGAAGGAAATCCTCTTGCTCGATGATGAAGGCAATGAATTGTTGCTCCCGAAGACCGAACAGATTCCAAGCGACTTCTATCGCAAGGGAGAAACCGTTCGTGCCGTAGTTGCCCGTGTGGACAATCGTAACAACAATCCGAAGATTATCTTGAGCCGTACATCACCGATGTTCCTCGAACGCTTGCTCGAACAGGAAGTTCCTGAAATCAACGACGGCTTGATAACCATCAAGAAGATTGCCCGTATCCCGGGTGAAAGAGCGAAGATTGCCGTAGAAAGCTACGACGACCGTATCGACCCGGTAGGTGCTTGTGTCGGTGTGAAGGGTAGCCGTATCCACGGTATCGTCCGTGAACTCCGCAATGAAAATATCGACGTAATCAACTATACTTCGAACATCCAGCTCTTCATCCAGCGTGCGTTGAGCCCTGCACAGGTTTCAAGCATCGTGATGCACGAAGAAGACAAGAAGGTGGAAGTATACTTGAAGCCGGAAGAAGTGTCATTGGCCATCGGTAAGGGCGGTATGAACATCAAGTTGGCAAGTATGCTGACTGAATATACCATCGACGTATACCGCGAATTGGATGAAAATGTAGACGATGAAGACATCTATTTGGATGAGTTTAAGGATGAAATTGATGAGTGGGTCATCAATGCTATTAAGGGTATCGGACTCGATACAGCCAAGGCCGTGCTGAACGCACCGCGTGAAATGCTGATTGAAAAGGCCGACCTGGAAGAAGACACCGTAGACGAGGTGTTGGATATTTTAAGTGCTGAGTTTGAAGAAGAGTAATCTCGACTGACGCTCAGATTTAATCATTAAAAGACGAATATGGCGATTAGACTGAACAAAGTAACAAGAGATCTGAATGTAGGAATAACGACGGTAGTTGAGTTCTTGCAGAAGAAGGGACATACCATCGAAGCAAGTCCTAACGCGAAAATTACCGAGGAACAATATGCTGAACTTGTGAAGGAGTTCAGTAAGGATAAGAATTTGAAGAAAGAGTCTGAGAAGTTTATTCAGGAAAGACAAAACAAGGATCGCAACAAGCCGACCGTATCTATCGAGGAAGAACCGAAGAAAGAGGAAGAGATTGACCTCCGTCCGAGCGCTAAGTTCAAACCGGTAGGTAAGATTGATTTGGAAAGCCTGAATAAGCGCCCTGCTGCACCGAAGGTAGAAGAGCCTGTGAAGGAAGCTGAACCAGAAGTTGCTCAGGAACCGGTTGTTGTTGAAAAGCCGGTAGTAGAAGAAAAGAAGCCGGAAGTTGTTCAGGTTGTAGTTGAAAAGCCGGTGGAAAAAAAAGTTGAACCACAAGAAGTACCAATGGAAAAAGAAACTTCTGAAAAAGTAAATATTCAAGAAGAAGACGGTGTATTCAAGATCCGTCCGACAGAATTTAAGTCAGGTATCAATGTGTTGGGTAAGATCGACCTCGATGCCTTGAACCAGTCTACCCGTCCGAAAAAGAAATCGAAGGAAGAAAAGCGGAAGGAAAGAGATGAAAAGGAAAAACTTCGTCAGCAACAACGTCAGCAGATGAAGGATGCCATCATCAAGGAAATCCGCAAAACGGACGACAAGAACAAGGATGCCGATGATGAAGGTGGCAAGAAGAAGAAGCGCAACCGCATCGGTAAGGAACGCGTGGACATCAATGCTCCAGGAAATCAAGGCGGTGGCCAGCGTAAGGACGGTGGCAACCAAGGTAAGAATGCCAATGGAGGCAAGCCGGGTAAGGACCAGGGCAAGCCGAACAAGGACCGTTTCAAGAAGCCGGCTCCAAAGGTGGAAGTGAGCGATGAAGACGTAGCAAAGCAGGTGAAGGAAACATTGGCCCGCTTGACCAACAAGACCAAGAACAAGGCTGCCAAGTATCGTAAGGAAAAGCGTGACAATGTACGCGACCGTATGATGGAGCAGGAAGAAATGGAACAGGAAGAAAGCAAGATCCTGAAGCTGACCGAATTCGTGACAGCTAACGAATTGGCCAACATGATGGACATTCCTGTGACTCAGGTTATCGGTACTTGTATGAGCATTGGTATGATGGTATCCATCAACCAGCGTCTCGATGCAGAAACCATCAACCTGGTAGCAGAAGAATTCGGCTATCAGACAGAATATGTAAGTGCGGAAGTTTCTCAGGCCATCACAGAAGAAGCCGATTCTGACGAAGACTTGCAACCACGTGCTCCGATTGTGACCGTCATGGGTCACGTAGACCACGGTAAGACTTCGTTGCTCGACTATATCCGTAAGGCCAATGTAATCGCAGGTGAAGCGGGTGGTATCACTCAGCACATCGGTGCTTACAACGTGAAGTTGGAAGACGGTCGTCACATTACCTTCCTCGATACTCCGGGTCACGAAGCGTTTACAGCGATGCGTGCTCGTGGTGCGAAGGTAACCGACATCGTTATCATCATTGTTGCTGCCGATGATAATGTGATGCCTCAGACCAAGGAAGCTATCAACCATGCGATGGCTGCTGGTGTACCTATCGTGTTTGCTATCAACAAGATTGACAAGCCGGCTGCTAATCCGGACAAGATTAAGGAAGAATTGGCTGCTATGAACTTCCTCGTAGAAGAATGGGGTGGTAAGTATCAGTCACAAGATATCTCGGCCAAGAAGGGCTTGGGTGTAGAAGATTTGTTGGAAAAGGTATTGCTCGAAGCCGAAATGTTGGAATTGAAGGCCAACCCGGATAGAAAGGCAACCGGTTCTATCATTGAATCGTCACTCGACAAGGGCCGTGGTTATGTAGCGACTGTATTGGTGTCGAACGGTACACTCCGTGTGGGTGACATCGTATTGGCAGGTACTTCATACGGTAAGGTGAAGGCGATGTTCAACGAACGTAACCAACGTATCAAGGAAGCGGGTCCTGCAGAACCGGTATTGATTCTCGGTTTGAATGGTGCTCCTGCGGCCGGTGATACCTTCCACGTATTCGATACCGACCAGGAAGCCCGTGAAGTGGCCAACAAGCGTGAACAGTTGCAACGCGAACAGGGCTTGCGTACTCAGAAGATGTTGACATTGGATGAAGTGGGCCGTCGTTTGGCTTTGGGTGACTTCCACGAATTGAACATCATCGTGAAGGGTGACGTGGACGGTTCGGTAGAAGCATTGAGCGACTCGTTGATTAAGTTGTCTACTGAACAAATCCAGGTGAACGTTATCCACAAGGGTGTAGGTCAGATTTCTGAATCGGATGTGACGTTGGCTGCTGCTTCGGATGCCATCATCGTTGGTTTCCAGGTACGTCCTTCGGCATCGGCAGGTAAGTTGGCCGAACAGGAAGGTGTGGATATCCGCAAGTACTCGGTCATCTACGATGCTATCGAAGAAGTGAAGGCTGCGATGGAAGGTATGTTGGCTCCTACATTGAAGGAACAAGTAACCGCTACCATCGAAGTGCGTGAAGTCTTCAACATCAGTAAGGTGGGTCAGGTAGCCGGTGCGATGGTGAAGACCGGTAAGGTAAAACGTAGCGACAAGGCTCGCTTGATTCGCGACGGTATCGTGGTATTCACCGGCAACATCAATGCATTGAAGCGCTTCAAGGATGATGTGAAGGAAGTAGGTACTAACTTTGAATGTGGTATCAGCTTGACTGCTTGCAACGATTTGAAGGTGGGTGACATCATTGAAACGTTTGAAGAAATTCAGGTGAAGCAGACGCTGTAAGAAAAGAATAATTATGAATGAAGAATGAAGAATGAAGAATGCCTTCCGGATGGAAATTCTTCATTCGTCATTCTTCATTCTTCATTTAAGAGACAATGGAAGTAATAGACATTATTATATTGATATTGATAGGGGTTGGTGTCATTCAGGGACTGATGAAAGGCTCTATCAAGCAGTTGGCGGCTATTGCCGGTTTTGTAGCCGGTTTGCTTTTGGCCCGTGCCTTGTTTGGTACGGTGGCTCAACAGTTGGCTCCTGCCTTGGGAACCTCCATTACCATTGCACAGATATTGTCTTTCATTCTGATTTGGGTGGCAGTGCCTATTGGATGTTCCTTGGTGGCATCCGTATTGACCAAAGCATTGGATGTAATAAACTTGGGATGGTTGAATCGTCTGGCTGGTGCCCTGTTGGGAGCTGTAAAGGTTATGCTTTTGGTTGGTTTGGGTATCTATGTCTTGGAATACATCGACCCAAAGAGTGAGATGGTAAGTAAAACAACAAAGAAAGCATCCTTGTTATATGGTCCTATGAAGGAATTTGTAGACCAATGTCTGCCGGTGGTTAAGGACATGACAGATGATATCAAGGATGTAACAGATAAAATAATCAAGTAACGATTATGGAAGAACAGAATAATGCATATCTGAGGGGGTTGACGCAGGAGAAGTACAAGTATGGCTTCACCACTGATATCCATACAGATATTATTGAGAAAGGTCTGAATGAGGATGTCATCCGACTGATTTCGGCAAAGAAGAACGAGCCGGAATGGTTGTTGGAGTTCCGTCTGAAAGCCTATCGCTATTGGTTGACCATGGAGTTACCGACTTGGGCGCACCTCAATATACCTGAAATTGATTTTCAGGATATCTCTTATTATGCGGACCCGACCAAGAAGAAAGAAGGTCCGAAGAGCATGGATGAGGTAGACCCGGAATTGATCAAGACATTCAATAAGTTGGGTATTCCTTTGGAAGAACAGATGGCATTGAGTGGTATGGCGGTAGATGCCGTGATGGACTCGGTGTCGGTCAAGACGACCTTCCGTGAAACGCTCATGGAGAAGGGGATTATCTTCTGTTCGTTCAGTGAGGCGGTTCGCGAACATCCGGATTTGATTCAGAAATATTTGGGCTCGGTAGTGAACTATCGCGATAACTTCTATGCTGCCTTGAACTCGGCGGTATTCAGTGACGGTTCGTTCGTGTATATCCCGAAGGGTGTCCGTTGTCCGATGGAACTTTCTACCTATTTCCGTATCAATGCGGCCAATACCGGTCAGTTCGAACGTACGTTGATTGTGGCCGATGATGATAGCTATGTTTCCTATTTGGAAGGTTGTACCGCTCCTCAGCGTGACGAGAACCAACTTCATGCGGCTATCGTAGAAATCGTGGTACACGACCGTGCGGAAGTGAAATACTCTACCGTACAGAACTGGTATCCGGGTGATGCTGAAGGTAAGGGAGGTATCTACAACTTTGTGACCAAACGCGGACATTGCAAGGGAGTAGACAGTAAGTTGAGCTGGACGCAGGTGGAAACCGGTTCTGCCATTACATGGAAGTATCCTAGCTGTATTTTGACAGGAGACAATGCGGTGGCTGAATTCTATTCGGTAGCAGTAACCAATAATTACCAACAAGCCGATACCGGTACCAAGATGATTCACATCGGTAAGAACACTCGTAGTACCATCGTGAGCAAGGGTATCAGTGCAGGCAAGAGCCAGAACTCGTATCGCGGTTTGGTGCGTGTAGCCGAGAAAGCTGAAAATGCCCGTAACTATAGCCAATGTGACTCGTTGCTTTTGGGTAGCGAATGTGGAGCACATACGTTCCCGTACATGGACATCCACAACGAAACGGCCATTGTAGAGCATGAAGCAACGACCAGCAAGATTAGTGAAGACCAATTGTTCTATTGCAATCAGCGAGGCATCAATACCGAAGATGCGGTCGGCCTGATTGTCAATGGATATGCCAAGGAAGTCATCAACAAGCTTCCGATGGAATTTGCGGTAGAGGCTCAGAAGTTGTTGGCAATCTCATTGGAAGGAAGCGTTGGATAATATTATTTATGATTTATGATGTATGATTTATGATTTGCCGTCCGGATGGATATATCATACATCAAACATCATAAATCATACATCATAAATAAATGGATTATGTTAGAAGTAAAAGACTTGCATGCCAGTGTCAATGGCAAAGAAATATTGAAAGGCATCAACTTGAGCATCAAGAAGGGTGAAGTTCATGCCATTATGGGACCTAACGGTTCGGGAAAGAGTACGCTTTCGTCGGTATTGGTAGGTCATCCTTCGTTCGAAGTAACCAAGGGTTCGGTTACTTTCGATGGTCAGAATCTGTTGGAGTTGAGTCCGGAAGACCGTAGTCATGCCGGTTTGTTCCTCTCGTTCCAGTATCCGGTTGAGATTCCGGGTGTAAGCATGGTAAACTTCATGCGTGCAGCGGTGAACGAAAAGCGCAAGTATGAAGGCAAGCCGGCATTGACCGCCAGTGAGTTCCTGAAGCTGATGCGCGAAAAGCGTGCGGTGGTAGAGTTGGACAATAAGTTGGCCAACCGTTCCGTGAACGAAGGTTTCAGTGGGGGTGAAAAGAAGCGTAACGAAATCTTCCAGATGGCGATGCTTGAACCGAAGCTCAGTATCCTCGATGAAACTGACTCGGGTTTGGATATCGATGCTCTTCGCATTGTTGCCGAAGGTGTCAACAAGTTGAAAACACCGGAAACCAGTTGCATTGTGATTACTCACTACCAACGCTTGTTGGACTACATCAAGCCGGACGTGGTGCATGTACTCTACAAGGGTCGCATCGTCAAGACTGCCGGTCCTGAATTGGCATTGGAGATTGAAAAGCGTGGTTTCGATTGGATTAAGAAAGAATTGGGAGAATAATGAAAGTAGAACAACAATATATTGACCTCTTTTCGCAATGCGAAGCCATGATTTGTCGGCATAGTGCCGAGGTGATGAATGCACCTCGTGCTATGGCTTTTGCCGATTTCGAACGTCTCGGCTTCCCTACTACCAAGGAGGAAAAATATAAGTATACGGATGCGGCCAAGCTCTTCGAGCCGGATTACGGATTGAATTTGAATCGTTTGGATATTCCGGTCAATCCGTACGAAGTGTTCAAGTGCGATGTGCCGAACATGAGTACTGCTCTATACTTCGTAGTGAACGATGCTTTCTATAGCAAGGCATTACCAAAGACTCCACTGCCTGAAGGCGTGTTGCTTGGTAGTCTGAAGGACATGGCAACTCAATATCCGGATTTGGTAAAGAAGTATTATGGAAAGTTGGCGGATACATCGAAGGATGGCATCACGGCTTTCAATACCACTTTTGCACAAGACGGTTTCATGCTTTATGTACCGAAGGGAGTAGTCGTAGACAAACCTATCCAGTTGGTAAACATCCTTCGTGCCGATGTGAACTTCATGGTGAACCGTCGTTTGTTGGTGGTCCTCGAAGAAGGAGCACAAGCTCGCATGTTGGTATGTGACCATGCCATGGACGATGTGAACTTCCTTTCTACTCAAGTGGTGGAAGTCTTTGTAGGCGATAATGCCGTGTTCGACTTCTATGAATTGGAAGAAACTCACAATAGCACGGTTCGTTTCAGCAACATGTATGTCGCCCAGGAAGCGAACAGCAATGTGCTACTCAATGGTATGACTTTGCACAACGGTACCACTCGAAATACGACCGAAGTAACCTTGAATGGTCGGGGAGCAGAAATCAATCTCTGCGGTATGGCTATTGCCGACAAGAACGAACATGTGGACAATCATACTTCCATCGACCACAAGGTGAGCGATTGTATCAGCAATGAATTGTTCAAGTATGTACTCGATGACCAGTCGGTGGGTGCATTTGCCGGTAAGGTTTTGGTTCGTCCGGGTGCTCAGCATACTGCATCCCAACAGACCAACCGTAACATCTGCGCCACTCGCGAAGCTCGTATGTACACCCAACCTCAGTTGGAAATCTATGCTGACGACGTGAAGTGTTCGCATGGTGCTACAGTGGGCCAATTGGATGAAAAGGCTTTGTTCTACATGCAGCAACGAGGCATCAGTTACAAGGAAGCCCGTTTGTTGTTGATGTTTGCCTTTGTGAATGAAGTCATCGATACCATCCGCATGGATGCTTTGAAAGACCGTTTGCATTTGTTGGTCGAAAAGCGCTTCCGTGGTGAGTTGAACAAGTGTCAGGGATGTGCCATTTGTAAGTAAAGAGAATACGATTCCTTTTATTGTCATTCAGACGACCGAAGGGAGGAAGAATCTTGAATACATAAACGTGTATGTTCCCGAGATTTTTCGGACAGAGTCCTCAACAACTCGTCTTCGCTGCACGTTGTTTCGCTCTGAATGACAATTGATTTAGGTAATATAATTATGTATAATATTGAGCAAATCAGAGAAGATTTCCCCATCCTCAGCCGGGAAGTGTATGGCAAACCATT
>JAFTTU010000146.1 GCA_017466635.1 Bacteroides sp. | reverse complement strand
CTGTAGTGAGAAATCCATCTTCCAGGTATTCTTAATCATGTAGGCGTTTTCCATGTTTCCCTTGGTCTGCCAATAGAGGTTTGCATCGAACAGAAAACCTTCCGGAAGCTTGAAGTTGTTGCGCCACACCATACTGAATATGGGCTTGTTCGCACTGACAATGCCTTCGTGAGTTTCCAGTTCTATCCATTGCTTCATGAATTGGCCGCTCAATTGGGGTGACCATAAACCAACCTTCGGCGACAAGGTGGGCGAAGCAAAGCAAAAATCGTATGCCGGTTGGTTAGTGTATGAAAACAGGACAACACTCGGATTGTCTTCCGAATAAGGTATACTTTGATAGAACACCTTGTTCTTGATATGCTGATAGCCGACCGACAGGCTCACCCATCGGTAGATGGCATTCAGGCTGATGTTGTCGGTGGTCATCGGAAGCAACAACGGATTCCCTGTCTGATAAGTGTATCGGTTGTTGTAAGTGACTTCACCGCTGAGTTGACTGAAACTTGGACGGAGAATGTCCTTGGCATAGCCCAACTGCATCTGTACCTTTCCGATGGGGAAGGACAAACCCAACGAAGGGAATAAGTCATCGGTCGTACGGCTCATGTCCTTCCGGTGGATATTCTTGATATAGTAGTCGAATGCTACATGTTCATAGCGGACACCTGCCTGCAAGCTTGCCTTGCCTATTTGGCGTCCATACTCCACGAAGGCAGAAGCTATCCCTTCCTTGGAGTAACTGTCATCGTCTGCCACAATACCTTGCGGATTGACGAAGAGGTTGGTCCGTTTGGAATGCGAGTATTCGCCACCGAACGACAAGGTTCCACCTGCCAAAGGGTGAGTAAGCACCAATTTGGTGGCATAAAGGTGGTGTGTGTTGTGTACGGTGGAAGTGACCAACAGCGTTTGCTCTTCTTGATTCACTTGCTGATAGGTGGAATTGTTCCAGTCCTTTTCATAGTTTCTGTACCACATGCCATCCATATTAACATCGATTGTCCAGTCCTTCACCTTCCCTGTGTAATAGGCATTCACGGTATGGCGATGGTTCTGTGCGTATGCTCCTTGTCTGTCGTATTCTTTTTCTTCCAACTGACCGTCCAGATAAATCTCATCATCGGATGTCCAGTCGGCATTGGTATCCGGAGAACGGGTAAATTCATGGCGGATACCGATGGAGTGCTTCGGATTGAAGGTGTAGTTCACCGAGAACTGAGTACCCAATCTTTTCATTTGGTTTACCCCTACACTATTCATGTCCTGTTTCCATTCCTTGTCCAGGTAGGTATATTTACTTTGTACCTTGTCTTCGATACGGTATGTATTCCAATAACGCACCATGCCACCAAAATCAAAACCTCCTGTCCGGTAATTCATGTCTATCTGCTCCAGTCCCGTCCACTTTTCGTTGTAGCTGACATAGGTACGACTGTTGAAGCCGAAGCCATCACCCGCTGCTTTCTTGGTATTGATGCGGATAACGGATGTGACCGAAGCATCGTAGCGTGCGCCAGGATTGTTGATGACTTCCACCGACTTGATGTTGTCCGACTCCAGACGGTCGAGTTCCGTATTGTCGCGCACTTTCCGACCGTTGATGTAGATTTCGGGTGTTCCGCGTCCGAAGACTTGCACATTACCATCTTGTGCCGTCACATTCGGTATCTTATCAAGCAAGTCCTCAGCCGTTCCTGCCTTTTCAAGTAGCGTACCGGACACGCTCGTCACCAAAGCATCACCCTTTACACGAGTCACGGGAAGATTACCCTTCACCACCACTTCACCCAGAAGCTGAGCGTCCGATGTCATTTGAATCACACCGAAGTCACCACTGTTTACTTTTTTATAGATGGTAGCGTAACCGATGGAAGAGATGCGAATGAGCTGTCCATTTTCATCCTTTGAAAGACGAAAACCGCCCATTTCATCAGAGATTGTGCCACTTACAAAGGTAGAGTCGGGCATAGAAAGAAGCACCACATTGGCATACGCTAACGGCTCGTTCTTTTCGTTCACCAATTTACCACTAAGGGGTTGTGCTTCAATGGATGCCGCCGTCATTATCAGGCAAAGCATCATTACTAGATGTCTTTTCATGTTTTTTTGTTTTTCTGTTTCCTATGATGCAAAGGTAAGCACTAAGAAACAGAAAACCATAAAAAGCACCTTAGCAGCATCGGCACTTAAAACACTCAAATTCAACACTTTGAATATTCGACATCTTAACAGGCATCTCTAATACACCCACAACATGTCCACTTGAAGGAGTATATAAAGAACGAAATCAACGTATAATAAAAATAAAGTTCAACTGAGTCAACTAGATCCGTTAACATACAAAGCGAAAGGTAGTTCCATTAAGTGATACCAATTTTCCCACTAGCTGGTACAAAAAGTTCCACTTAGTGGAACAAAAAGTTCCAATAGGTGGAAAAAGTTGGAACTTTCTCACCAAAAGATATCGAGAAGTTATAATCAGATAAAGATGATTACTCATGCTACGGGCAGGATACGAAAACATCTTCCGTCATCCTGCCCGTTTCTTAAGTATAAGAGTTTATGATGAAAAAACGATTTTACATACGTGCCTTCTGGCTATCACCTGCACCCTTACCCTTGTACTTGCTCTTCGTGTTGTTGAAGTTATAGCGGAGAGTCATACCGAACTGGCGACGCGAATCCGGTACAATTTCCATGGTACGGATACCGCTATAGGTAATGGTCCGAAGTGAATTCTGTTCCAACAAGTCGTAGGCAAAGAGCTGTACGTTGAAGCGGTTCTTGAAGAAGCTCTTCTGTGCGGTCATGTTCAGAATGATGACGTTCTCTGGATATTCCAAATTCTCCAAATATCCCTTGGTGCTGAACGTACCCTCCACGTTCAGCAAGATACCCTTAGGAAGCTGGATGGCATTCTGCCAGTTGATGCCGAACAGTGGTCGGTTGAGATTTTCCTTTCCGTTTCGAGTATCAGCAGTATACCATTGCTTGCGCATCAACAACCTCCATTGCGGTCGCCAAATGCCGATTCTCGGGGCAATGGTCAAGGAAGCATTGAATACATCATAGCTTGGCATATTGTCCCTTGTCAAGAGGGTGACGGAAGGATTCTCTTCCGAGTAGGCACGGTTCACTCCAATGATGGCATCCTCGATGTGCTGATAGCCTGCCATAAGGCTTATCCATTTATACGAAGCGTTCAGTATGAAGTTGTTGGTGTAACTGGGTACAAGAAAAGGGTTCCCCGTTTCGTACGTGTAGCGGTCGGCATAGGTGATGTTGCTACGGAGTGCCGAATAGCTCGGACGCTCCACATCGATAGCGTAGGACAACTGCATCTGCACCTTGCCGACGGGTATGTTCAGTACGACGGACGGGAAGAGCTTCTTGAACGTACGGCTCTGTTCTTCCACCAACTTGCCTTGGTCGTAATACTTGAAGTCCACGTATTCGTAACGGAGTCCGGCAAGCAGGTTCAGTTTTCCGAAACTGCGTCCGTATTCCACGAAGGCCGATGTGCTACCTTCCTTGAAACGGCTGTCGTCATCTTCCAAGATTCCTTGTGGATTGAGGTATTGGTTGGTGCGGTCGTTGTGCGAATATTCACCACCGAAGGCAAGGTTGCCTTTCCACAAGGGACGTGTCAGAACCAGCTTACCGGCATAAAGATTGTTCTTTGTCTTGCTGTCGGTGGTCATCACCCGTTGCCAGGATTCCTTCCCTACTTCTTCTATGTGTTCGTTATTCTGCATCCATTGCCCGTCTTTCTTCCAAAGTCCATCGATGTTCAGGTCAATGCTCCATTTTCCTGCCTTACCGTTATAATAAAGGTTGGCGCGATGACTGGTCTGAGGAGAATGGAAGTCGGCAACCACATGTGATGTTTCCGTCAATACATCGTCCTGATAAACTTCGCTGTCATTCGTTACATCATCCCAATCATACTTGGGATAGCGGGTGAAGTCGTGGCGAATACCTACCGTGTGGTTGTCGCTAATCTGGTAATTGAGGGAAAGCTGGGTGGAAAGCCGTTGAAATTGGTAAGTCTGCTCCAGTCGCTTGGTCTGTTTCCAGTGCTTATCCAAGTAAGCATGGTCGGTCAAGTATTTGTCGTCGCCCAAATTGGTGATGGATCCATAGAGCATACCACCCAGGTCGAAGCCGTTCTTGCGATAGTTGAAGTTGAACTGTTCGAGGGAAGTCAAGCCATAGCCCCTTTTGTGGCGGAAGTACAGGCGGTTGTTGAAGCCGAAACCTTCACCTTTCTGTTTCTTGGTAGTGATGCGGATAACTGCCTTGACCGAGGCATCATAGCGAGCACCCGGATTGTTCACCACTTCCACCGACTTCACATTGGCAGAGGAAAGTTGGTCGAGTTCGGACGAGTTGCGCACCTTGCGTCCGTTGATATAAATTTCCGGAGTACCCCGTCCGAATACACTTACGCTGCCATCCTGTGCCGTCACGTTCGGAATCTGGTTAAGCAAGTTTTCGGCTGTACCTGCTCTTTCGAGAAGAGTTCCCGTTACACCCGTAATCATGGCATCACCCTTCAGTCGGGTAGTAGGAAGAGTCCCTTTCACGGTCACTTCGCCCAAAAGCTGAGCGTCCGATGTCATTTGAATCACACCGAAGTCACCACCGTTTACCTTCTTATAGACGGTCGCATACCCGATGGAAGAGATACGGACAAGCTGTCCTTTTTCATCCTTCGTGAGTCGAAAAGCGCCCATTTCATCGGAGATTGTACCGTTTACAAAGGTAGAATCAGGCATAGAAAGAAGCACCACATTGGCATACGCCAACGGCTCGTTCTTTTCGTTTACCAATTTACCACTAATGCTCTGTGCATTCATCGATGCCGCCATCGCTATCAGGCAAAGCATCATCATGATTGTTCTTTTCATATAGTATCCTTTTATTTGTTATTTCTCATATTGCAAAGATAAGCCATCTGCATGGGAAGACCATAAAAACGACCTTAACGGCAGATGTAGCTAATTCATTGAAAATCAGCATTTATTCCAAATTCCATCTTAACAGCACTCACGGGAAGGGCTCTTCGTCGGGTATTCCCATCTCTCTATGTGCATCGCGGATGAAAAGTTCCAGACCGCTTTGGTCCTTCCGACGGACATCCTTCGGCGGGCACCACGGCTTGAATCCCTTTACCGTGGTGAAGTCGATAAGGGAATCTCCATCTTCCGACATCAGCAGGAAGAAATCCTTCCGCACCTTCTGTCCGGATGGGTATATCAGGTAATAATGCGTTTCTGCGTAAAGCCGACG
>JAFTTU010000145.1 GCA_017466635.1 Bacteroides sp. | reverse complement strand
GAGCACATTGAAACTCCGTGGATCTTGGGGTATGATCGGTAACCAGGATGTTGGTACAGACCGTTTCGTTTCTACACTTTCTACATCATCAGACAGTTGGATCATTGATGGTATCAAGACTAGTTCGACAAGTATGCCAACCATCGTGTCGTCAGAATTGAGCTGGGAAAAGGTTACAACCATTGACCTTGGTTTTGACGCTCGTTTCTTTGACGATAAATTCGGTGTCACTTTCGACTGGTACAACCGTAAGACAAGCGATATCTTGACATCTGCCAACTTGCCTTGGACGCTCGGCGCTGCTGCTCCATACGAAAATACCGGAGCTATCCAAACCAAGGGTTGGGAATTGGCACTTGACTATCGCACTACCTTCAACAATGGTTTGCATTTCGGCGTAACCGCTTCTTTGTCGGATGCGCAGACAGAAGTTGTGAAGTGGACCAACAATACAGCGATTCCTTCTTATGGAGCAACCGGTTGGTGGGCAACCAGTGCTTATAAGGAAGGTATGATTTTGGGTGATATCTGGGGCTTGCAGTTCGATCGCTTCTTGACAGCCGATGATTTCAATGCAGACGGTACCTTGAAGGCCGGTATTCCAGATCAAACCAAGGTATTCAAGAGTGGTTATCGCTTCGGTCCTGGTGACGTGCTTTACAAGGACCTCGACGGAGACGGTCAGATTGTAAAAGGTACTCAGACTACCAACCCAGGTGATATGAGCGTTATTGGTAATGCATTGCCACGCTTTGAATTTGGTTTGGGTCTTGATGCTGCATGGAAAGGCTTCGACGTGAGCATGTTCTTCCAAGGTGTAGCTAAGCGTAACTTGTGGGCTGCAGGTAACCAGGTGCTTCCTGGCTTTACAACCGGTGAACCGTTCTATAAAGGCGCAGAAGATTACTGGAGAGAAGACAATCAGGATGCATTCTATCCACGTCCGATGGCTTATGGACAGGGTCAGAATGGTAACTATACAGTCAACGACCGTTATTTGTTGAATATGGCATACTTGCGTTTGAAGACTTTGACCGTAGGTTATTCACTTCCTAAGGCTTGGTTGAGCAAGTATCACATCCAGAATTTGCGTGTATACTTCACAGGAGAAAACTTGTTTACCATTGATGGTGTGAAGCCGGCTATCGACCCGGAAATCGGTATCCGTACATCAGGTTCTTCTTCGGATGCACGTAACTTCGGTCGTAGTTATCCATACCAGAAGGCTTTGTCTTTCGGTCTTCAGCTTAGTTTCTAATCTCAATTCTTGAATGTTATGAAAAAAAGAAATATTTTATACTTAGGCGCTCTGATGATGCTTTCGCTCAGTAGTTGCGAAGACTTCCTTGACAGAGACCCATTGGACAAGCAAACCAATGACACCTATTGGCAGACAGAATCTTCGTTGCGTACCTACGCACAAGATTTCTATTCATATTACTTTACCGGTTATGCAACAGACTATACCGATTTCGGTAACTATTTCTCCGGTGATGACTTTACTGACGACTTCCTGACTTTGGCCGGTGGTTATTACTATTTCCCGAAAGCCAACAATACGGATTACAACAACGTTACCGGTACATGGTCTTCTGGTTACGATGTCGTGTATAAGGCCAATGTGATGATTGAAAAGATTCCGGGCATGAATATTAGCGAAGAAGCTAAAAACCACTGGACGGGGATTGCCCGTTACTTCCGTGCCATGGCATACAGTTCTATGATTAAGGTATATGGTGGTGTACCATATATTGGTAGTGTAACAGACCCTGCTGATGTGGAAACGCTCTATAAGGATCGTGACTCGTATCAATTGGTGGCAGAAAAGGTCTTGGAAGACTTTGATTTTGCAGTCAATAATGTACGCAATGACGACACCAAGCGCCAAGTGAACAAGTATGTAGTGGGTGCATATATGTCTCGCGAAATGTTGTATCACGCAACTTGGTTGAAGTATCATGGCTCTACAATCGGTTCTGGTTCTCAGGCTGTAAGTGCTGATGTTGTCAGCAAAATGTTGCAAGGTGCTATTAAGGGTGCTGAAGTAGTGATGAATTCTGGTAAGTTTGCTATTGGCAATACCTATACAGCTCTTTTTGCAACAGATGACCTTTGGAACAATCCGGAAATCGTTTGGTACCGTGAGTATACTAGCGGTGTGACCATGAGTGCTTTGATTTCTTACAATGCAAGTGAAGACCAAACCATGGGTAGTATTACACAGAATGCCATTGAAAGCTATTTGTGCAGCGACGGTTTGCCTATCGGCCAGTCTCCACTCTATCAGGGTGCTACCGATCCGAGCATTGAAAATTCCTTCTTGAACCGTGACCCGCGTTTGTATCAGACTGTGGCTGACTCGCTTCGTATTATGGGTGCCAAGGACTTGGTTTATACTGCAGGTGGTTCTCCAACTGGTTATCCGACCAAGAAGTTCTTGAACGATGAATGGTTTGCACAAGATTTGGCATATTGCAAGAACCGTCAAAGTCCTGCTGATGCTCCATGTATCCGTTATGCTGAAGTGTTGTTGAACTATGCTGAAGCGAAGTATGAAGCCGGTGATTTCTCACAAGCCGTATTGGATGCTTCTATCAATCAGATTCGAGGTCGTCAGTTGACTAAGTGGGGTGATACAGAAGCCAAGACGATGCCAACCATGACTTATGCAAGCGGTGCTTTGAGTGTGAACGGTATTGTTATCAACGACCCGGCTCGTGACCCGGAAGTTGACCCTGTTTTGTGGGAAATCCGTCGTGAACGTCGCGTGGAATTGATGATGGAAGGCCGTCGTGGTGAAGACCTTCGACGTTGGGCTAAGTATGAATACTTGAACTCAGAAGATGCTAACGGCAATCCAAGCAAGACAATTCTTGGTGCATACATGAATGTAAATGACTATCCTGCATCAGCTGCATTACCTGCAGGAGAACGCGGTTATACATTGTTTGATTATGATGATCCGACCAATGCAACTCCGGACAAGGGTTACATCATGTATAACTATGCTAAGGGTATGCGTGTATTTACAAAGGGTGACTTGAATTCGGAACGTTATTACCTCCGTGCTATCCCTGTAAGCCAGATTACAGCTTATCAAGACAAGGGCTTTACTTTGACTCAGAACCCAGGTTGGTAATTGGATAAACCTCTTATAATTGAAAACTCCCTCTCCAGTACGCTGGAGGGGGAGTTTTTTTGCTTCTCGAATTCAGGTAATGCTAGCTTGTAAATAGAGTGAGAAATTAGCTGCTTCAAGGAGGATTCACAGAAAACTTTGTTGAAGGGAATTTTATGCTGAAATTATCTTGTTGTCCATTATAAGTTTTCAATTTCCTCTATCGAAAGACCTGTAATGTCAGCTATGTCTGTAGTTGGTAGCCCTTTCTGCTTCATTTTCTGTGCTGTCTTTTGTAGTGCACTTCGTTCGCCTTCTGCATGTCCTTCCGCACGCCCTTCCGCTAATCCTTCCGCTAATCCTTCCGCACGTCCTTCCGCTAATCCTTCCGCACGCCCTTCCGCTAATCCTTCCGCACGTCCTTCCGCTAATCCTTCTATTCGGCCTTCCAGCTTGGCTGTATCAAGTACGTCGTTTTGAATCATTACTGCACTTAAATGTTCATCGTATGCATGGCGCTCTTGTGGAGTCATCGAATAATATTTTAATTTGTCATGCGCTTCCTTCAATCCCGGAGCCGTTGTATTTGGATGGATTATACCGTCTTTCAAGTATTTCATCCATTCCTCCATCGGAGTTACTGCTACCTTGTCGAATTCGTTTACACGGATTAAAATGTATTCCGGGAATATTTCGGCAGGCATACGGGTCTTGATGACTCCTTGTTCTTTGACGTTTACTTGAAGCTCATCTCCTGTATGGACACCGATAAAATGATTTTGGCCATGATAAAGGTAGTCGTTTCCTTTCCCGATGTCGAAATACAAAATGCTGATAGAATATATTTTCTTGACTTTGTAGTATTGCTCTCCTAAAGAAATGTGTTCAGTAATTGCCTTGGCAACACCATACAATACACGCTCCAAATAATAAAGTTCGCGTGTGTTCTGTATCTCAACGATAATGATTTCATCCTTGCTGTTACGAGCCTTTATATCTACACGGTTGAACTTGTCGTCGGCAGATTGCTGGTTGCCCTCACTTTCCAGAATGTCAACTATCGTAATCTTCTCACCGAGAAAAACGGTAAGAAATCCTTCGAGCACGTCAAAGTTTGCTTTTTGTCTCAGCAACCGTTTGATTGCCCAATCAAACCTGATGTATTTGTCTTGTAATTCTTCTTTCATGATGATACTTTTATTTGTCTATGCAAAGAAACATTTTTTTTTTCAATATTCCTAATATACCAACTTGTTATAATGTTAAATTGGAGGTGTTTTTTCTGGAATAGTAGGTTACGCAAAAAAAGCATATAATTGAAAACCCACTCTCCAGTAAGCTGGAGGGGGAGTTTTTGTATAAAGATGCATGTTTTCAAGTCTTCGTTGTAGCTTGTGGGTGAAAAAGGGTAAAGCTTGGCTAAAAAGTCCGTGCTTTATTTTCTTTTATGAAGAATAAAGCCTACCTT
>JAFTTU010000144.1 GCA_017466635.1 Bacteroides sp. | reverse complement strand
TTTGCCGAAATTTCAGAAAAGATGTTCAAAATCGGTCGTATATACACGCTTTGTAGCTCACCCAAAGTGTCGATTTGGGGAAATGAGCATCCTTTCAACCAGATCATTTAGCGGATTTGGTTTCTTTCGTATATTCTAATCAATCATTTTAATCATTTTATCAGCATGAGAAAAACTTGTTTTCTCATAGCGTCCTTGTTGTGGGTGCTATGTACTAATCAAGTATGTGCTCAGACGGTTGATAAGCAAAGCCTGACCATCGGACAGATGTTCGAATTGGCGGAGCGTAACAACAGTCGTATAAAGGCTCATACTACAGCCGTGAAGCAAGCGCAAGAAAATGTGGCGGTGGCAAAGAATGCTTATCTCCCTTCTGTCGATGCCTCACTCTCGTTTTCGTACAACGGAGACGGAACCATCCTTGACCGTGACTTCGGAAACTCGTTCAAGGCGGAGATTCCCGACTTTGGTAATAACTTTGCCATTGAAGTCTCACAAGTGCTTTATGCCGGTGGAGCTATCAGCAGCGGTGTGAAAATGGCGGAACTGCAAGCGCAGATTGCTACGCTCGATGCTGACCGGAACCGTCAGGAAGTGCGTTTCTTGATCGTAGGCTATTACTTGGAATTGTGTAAGTTGGACAATCAATTGAAGGTGTTCGACAGTCACATTGCACAGACGGTAAAGGTCCTGAAGGATATGCGTATCCGTCACGAACAAGGTACAGCTCTACACAATGATATTACTCGCTATGAACTCCAGTTGCAGAACTTGAATTACACGAAGACGCAGATTCAGAATGGCAAGCAAATTTTGAATAACCAACTGGTCGTTGCATTGGGCTTGCCCGAAACGGTGGTGATTCAAACCGATGAAGTCAATATTCATTCGTTGGAAGAAAAGGATGCTTTGGTATGGCAGAGCGAGGCGATACATTCTTCCATTGCTGTGCGAATGGCAGAGACTGCCGTACAGATGAGTGAACAGAAAAAGCGTATTTCAAATTCCGAGCGATTGCCAAAGGTGGCACTGTTTGCAATGAACAACCTCACAGGGCCTGTAACGATTGAAATACCTGCCCTTAACAAGAACTTCAACTATTGGGCTGTGGGCGTAGGCGTGAAATATAATATCGGCAATCTCTACAAAGCCAATAAGAAGGTGAAGGCTGATAAGTTGGGGATCCAGAAAGCGCAGGAAGAAAAGCAAGTGGCACAAGAACAGATTCGTCTTGGAATGCAAGCGGCACATATCAAGTATAAGGAGGCTTACACCTTGCTCGAAACCAAACGGAAGAGCGTGGAACTGGCTACTCAAAACTATGATGTGGTGAACTATCGCTATGTCAATGACTTGGCTTTGATAACCGATTTGCTTGATGCTTCGTCGCAGAAGCTTGATGCGGAACTGCAAGCGGTGAATGCACGTATCAATATCCTTTATCATTACTATCAACTACATTATGTTTCAGGAACCTTATAAACTTATATCATTATGGACAAGAAAAGAAAAAAGATACTCGCCAATATCGTTATCATTGCTTTCATTCTTTGTGGCATCGGTTGGATTGCTTCGTTGTTTATCAACATTGGCGGTGAACATACCAACAATGCCCAAGTGCGTCAAAACATCGTGCCGGTGGCTGCTCGTGTGCAAGGTTTCATCAAGGAAATCCGCTTTGATGAGTTTCAATCCGTGCAGAAGGGAGATACTTTGGTTATAATCGAAGACAGTGAATACCGACTCCGTTGGGCGCAGGCTAAGGCAGATTATCAAAATGCCTTGGTGGGGAGGACTGCGATGGAAACAGGTATTTCAACCATTCAGAACAACCTTTCGGTGACGGATGCTGGGATGCAGGAAATAGAGATTTTGATGAAGAATGCCGAGGCTGACTATAACCGGTTCAAGGTGTTGCTTGAGAACAGGGCAGTGACGCAACAACAGTTTGACGGTATACAGACCAAGTATGAATCATTGAAGGCGAAGCTTGAAACCATGAAGCGGCAGAAGCGGAGCACCAGTTTGGTGAAGACCGAACAAATCCAACGGTTGGAGCAGAACGAACTGCGCATCGAAGTGGCGAAAGCGGCTCTTGACTTGGCGGAACTGAACCTTTCCTATACTGTGGTGTTGGCTCCTTGTAGCGGAACGATGTCGAGAAAGAACATACAGGTGGGCGAGTTGATGATGCCGGGCAAGCCATTGTTTTCGGTGATTGACCATAGCGACAAGTGGGTGATTGCCAACTATCGTGAAACTCAGCGTGAGAACATTCATGTAGGCGATAAGGTGGAAATCGAAGTAGATGCTTTCCCAAGCTATATTTTTGAAGGACGGGTAGAGGCCATCTCGAATGCTACGGGAGCGCAGTATTCGCATATCGCTCCTGACAATTCGGCTGGCAATTTTGTGAAAGTGGAACAGCGCATCCCCGTGAAGATTGTTTTTACCGGAGGCAATGACCCGAAGCTGCTGGAACAACTCGGTGCGGGTATGAATGTGGAATGTAAAGTGTTGAACTGATATGGCATGGCAACAAGGACCTTTCCGTTTCATGAACTTTAGGGAATGGGTACCCGACAGGTGTCGTTTCTGGGTGTATATTCTGTTTCTTGCGATATTCCAATTCTCCAACGGTATGTATTTTACAGCGATGGCGCAGATGCAGGGCGAACATTCCTTGACCATGAACGATGTAAAGATGATGAGCCATGCCGTGCTCATCGGACTGACGTTGTACTTTCCCTTGGCATTTCGCTTGAAGTTCTGTTTCACCAACCGTACTTCGTTGATGGTGGCAGCTACGGGATTGGCGGTGTGTAACCTCATTGTGCCGCACATCACCCATCCATTCTTGTTGGTGGTCGTGGGATTCATTGCCGGGTTGTTTCGTCTGTATGGTACGTTCGAATGCCTTTCCAACATTCTTCCGAAGATTACACCCACGTATAATTATCCCGTGTTCCTGTCGTTCGTGTTCTTCGTGGTATTGGGAGTGATTCATGTGTTCGATGCCATCAGTATGCACATTATTTATTATGATGATTGGCAACATCTGCATACGTTGGCCATAGGCTTGTTGCTGATGGTGATACTGTTGGCAGGTGTTTTGATGCGTCCTTTCCGTCCGATGCAGAAAATGCCGTTGTTGGGAGTGGATTGGTTGGGGATGCTTTTATGGGCAATATTCATTCTTTCGGCGATATTCGTGGTGCAGTATGGCTATCAGCTCGATTGGTTTCATTCTTTGTATATTCGTGTGGCTATGGGTGCGTGTTGCATCGCCTTGGGTTTCAATATTGCCCGGATGACCTATATCCGTCATCCGTTTATTGAAGCGGCGGCTTTTCGGGTGAACAATCTGACCTATCTGTTGGTTGCTTTCTTGTGTTTGTCGATTCTCTTGGCATCGAAAAACACGCTTCAGAATACCTATACAGGGGCTGTACTCCATTGGGATGCACTGAATCTCAGTCGGCTGAAGTGGTTTGAGTTCCTCGGATCATTGTTGGGTGCATTGTTTTCTTGCCATGCCTTGATTCGCCTGAAGTGGGGGCATAAGCTGGTGACGTTCTTCGGCTTTTCGATGATATTGGTGTATGTGGTTTCCATGTATTTCTTGGTTTCTCCGATGACGAATATCGAGAAGTTTTACCTTCCGTTGGTGTGTTGCAGCTTTGGACAGCTTTGCATCTTCATCGCCTTGACGGTTTATGTCCAAGCCATGGCTCCGTTCAAGAACTACTTCCAAGTGCTTTGTATCTTGGGATTTGTGCGTACAGGTATCGGTTCGCCTATTGGTGATACGCTTTATCAGCATGGCATAACGGGGGTGATGAACAGGTATTTGGCTGCTAACTTTAACACTTCGGATGCAATGGTCTTTACCATTCAGGAATTGTATGGCTATACGTTTGTTTTCGGGATAGGGGTATTGATACTGCTTGCTGCTTCCCGTTTCAAACGGAACGTGAAGAAACCGATACCTACCCTACGGTTGCTTTATG
>JAFTTU010000015.1 GCA_017466635.1 Bacteroides sp. | reverse complement strand
TTGGTGTATCCGTACACCAATGGAACTATCGGTGTAGTCGGTGTGTTATACATATCGGCGTGGGGCTTCTGCGTTGCTCGCTTCGACTTGCAGGGCCATTCCTAGGAGCCTCTAACCGTGGAGCGAGCGACAGTGCAGGGCTTCACGCTTTTTTTATGTCTTTATCATCATTAAGAACATGTGGTTGCCGTAGTCCTCGACCATGAAAACACTTGGAGGTCTATGGCAATGTCCAAACAAGAAACCTCACAGATAAAATCCAAGGAGCAAGTATCGCAACGAGGTGAAGTGTTTACCGCAGAACGTGAGGTAAACGCTATGCTCGACCTCGTGGCGAACGAGTGTCTACGTCCAGACTCCCGTTTCCTGGAACCGGCTTGTGGCGATGGAAATTTCCTTTCCGCCATCCTTAAACGTAAACTTTCCGAACTAAGAAGAAAATACAAGAAAAGTCCTCGCGATTACGAGAAGTTATCCATCGTGGCTATCGGAAGTCTCTATGGAGTGGACATCATGAACGACAATGTGGAAGCTTGTCGCAAACGTCTTTTTTCCATTTGGGATGATGAGTACACTGCTCATTGTAAAGCCGAGACTTCGGACGAAGCTCGCGAAGCGGCCAAGTTCATCATTCATCGGAATATCATTAACGGCAATGCTTTGACACTGATGTGTGTAGATGCCAATGGTAACGATACTAAAGCTCCCATCGTATTCTCCGAGTGGACACTTATCAATGGTACTCAAATGCAACGCTCCGACTATACCATGGCAGACCTTCTGCTTCATAACGATACAAGCAAGGAAGATGGCATGGGAAACCTCTTTGCCCTTACCGAAGAGCAAAAGGAAGAAGGCGGAATCTTTTTACGCAGATACATTACTCACTATAAAAAAGTACAAGATTATGGAGAATAGTTTATTTCACAACGTCTATAATCCGGACGTACTATCGTGCATAGCCAATCTTAGTAATGATGAGGTGTTTACTCCTCCCGAACTGGCCAACAAGATTATCGATATGCTTCCGCAAGAGTTGTTTGAGAATCCCGATACCACCTTCCTCGACCCTTGTTGCAAGAGCGGTGTGTTCCTCAGAGAGATTGCCAAACGATTGATAAAAGGTCTCGAACATCAGATTCCCGACCTTGAAAAGCGTTTGGAGCATATCTTCTCCCGTCAACTCTTTGGTATTGCTATCACCGAACTAACCAGTTTGCTTTCTAGACGTAGTGTCTATTGTAGTAAATTCCCAAGCAGTCCTTGGTCGGCATACCAGTTCCCGGAAGACAAGCCACAAGGAAACATTATCTATCAGCGAATCAAACATACTTGGAAAGACGGGAAATGTGTGTATTGTGGTGCTTCGAAAAGTGAGTACGACCGTGGTGCTGAACTCGAAACTCATGCGTATCAATTTATTCACAACTTAGATGTAAACAAAGTATTCAATATGAAATTTGATGTGATTATAGGGAATCCGCCGTATCAAATGAGTGATGGAGGTAATGGTGCGAGTGCAAAACCTTTATATCATTATTTTGTAGAAAGAGCAAAAAAACTAAATCCTAAGTATCTAACAATGATTATTCCTTCTCGATGGTTTGCTGGTGGAAAGGGATTAGATGATTTTCGTGAAACAATGCTTAGTGATTCAAGAGTTGTGAAAATAGTAGATTATGTAAATGCAAAAGATTGTTTTGCTGGCATTAGTTTGGGTGGAGGTGTCTGTTATTTCTTATGGGATAGAGATAATCCTAGATTATGTGAATATACAAATATTCATGATGGACAGATCTCTACGATGATTAGGAGTTTATCCGAGTTTTCTGTTTTTGTGAGATATAATGAAGCTATCTCTATCATAAAGAAGGTTTTAAATTTCAATGAGGATAAAGTTTCAGAAATTGTAGGTTCAAGAAATCCATTTGGATTACCATCATCAGCAAGAGGAAAAGGAACTAAAGACAGTATAACTTTATATTCAAGTGGTGGTATTGGATACATAAGTCGTGGTGAGGTAATTCAAGGTCATTCTATCATAGATAAATATAAGGTAATGATCAGTAAAGTAACAAGTGAACACGCTGGAGAACCAGATAAAAATGGTATGTTCACAGTCTTATCAACGATTAAGTTATTGCGGCCTTACGAGGTTTGTACAGATTCATATTTAATAGCATTTGTATCAAATATGGAAACTGAAGCAAAGAACTTTGTACAATATATGCGCACTAAATTCTTTCGATTTCTATTATTACAAGCTGTTTCATCTATCAATTTATCAAAGGATAAATTTCAATTTATTCCTATGCAGAATTTCGACATAAGTTGGACAGATGAAATGTTATATACAAAATATAATATATCAGAAAAAGAAAGACTATTTATTGAGAATATGATAAAAGAAAAAGAAATGTCAGAATAGCATGATTCACAACTATTTCCCCCAACGTCCAAGCATTACTCCTACCATCTATGCCTATAGATTACCAGGAGTAGATTCGCACAGAGGATATTTGAAAGTCGGTTATACAGACCGTACCGCTAAGGAACGAATTGACGAACAACTTCATACCAGTAAGATTGCTTATGAAATTGTATTGGTAGAGTCCGCCATGACCAACGATGGTTCTTGCTTTACGGATAAAGATGTACATAAAATCCTTGAACGAAAGGGATACTCCCGTTTGAATCCGCTTGATAAAACGGATGAGTGGTTCAGATGTACAAAGGATGATGTGGAAGCAGCTATCCTTTCATTACGTACCGGTTCTGACAATGTAGAAAACAGAACACAGAACTTCACGATGCGTCCGGAACAATTCCGTGCCGTAGAGCAAACAAGGACATACTTCGAACAAGCTTTGAAAGAAGAGCCTAACCGAGTACCGAAGTTTCTTTGGAATGCCAAGATGCGCTTCGGTAAAACCTTTGCCAGCTATCAGTTAGCCAAGAAAATGAAGTTGTCACGCATCTTGATTTTGACATTCAAACCAGCCGTAGAATCGGCATGGCGGGAAGACCTTGTATCGCATATCGACTTTGAAGGATGGCAATACATTTCCAATAAAGATGCCCGCAACAACAACTTGAATATCGACCAGGAGTTTCGCCAAGCTGACAAATCACGGCCTATCGTGGTGTTCGGTTCGTTCCAAGACCTACTTGGCACCAACGAAAGTGGAGGTATCAAGACTAAGAATGAATTTATACATGCCACGAATTGGGACTTGGTCATCTTCGACGAATACCATTTCGGAGCATGGAAAGAACGGGCAAAGGAGTTGTTCGAGAAAGAAGATGAAGAAAACTCGGTGGACTTTGATGCCGAAAAATATAAGAAAGATGAGGCAAGCAATGCCATCAATGAAACATGGCTTCCTATCTCTACAAAGTATTATCTTTTCTTGTCGGGTACACCATTCAGAGCCATCAACAATGGTGAGTTTATCGAAGAACAGATTTTCAACTGGACTTACTCGGATGAACAACGTGCCAAAGCAGAATGGAAAGGTAGCGGTAATCCTTATCTCGCCTTGCCACGAATGGTGATGCTCACCTATCGTATGCCTGATGAAATACAAGAGGTAGCCAAACTTGGCGAGTTTGACGAGTTCGACTTGAACTTGTTTTTCGCAGCTGAGGGTAAGGGTGATAAGGCCAGATTCAAATATGAGAACGAGGTTCAAAAGTGGCTCGACCTTATCCGTGGTTCCTATCTTCCGGCCAGTGTCGATGATTTGAAGTTAGGACAAGACAAACGTCCACCGATGCCATTCAGCGATACACGATTGCTCAATGTGCTTTCGCATACCTTGTGGTTCTTGCCGAATGTGGCATCTTGCTTCGCCATGGCCAATCTGCTTGCTCAACGACAAAACAAATTCTATCACGACTATCAGATTGTGGTATGTGCAGGTACGGGAGCAGGTATCGGTTTGGATGCATTGTACCCAGTGCAAGCGACCATGGGCAATCCATTGAAGACAAAGACCATTACCCTCAGTTGTGGTAAGCTGACAACCGGTGTTACGGTAAAGCCATGGACGGGCATCTTCATGCTTCGTAACCTAAAGAGTCCGGAAACCTATTTCCAAGCTGCCTTTCGTGTACAAAGTCCGTGGGAGGTCAAGAACGAGGAAGGAAGCAAAACCATTATGAAGAATGAATGTTATGTGTTTGACTTTGCCCTCGATAGAGCGTTACGCCAAATTTCGGACTACAGTTGTCGATTAGACATCAATGAATCCAATCCCGAAGCCAAGGTTGGGGAGTTTATCAAGTTTTTGCCCGTATTGGCTTACGATGGTAGTAGCATGAAAGAGGTGGATGCCCAAGACATTCTTGACATCGCTTTGGCGGGAACATCGGCTACACTATTGGCAAAGCGTTGGGAATCGGCATTGCTTGTCAATGTGGATAACGAAACCTTGAAACGCTTGCTTGCCAGTCCGGAGGCGATGAAGGCATTGATGAACATTGAGGGATTCCGTAACTTGAACAACGATCTTACAACCATCATCAACAAGTCTGAGGCTGTCAAGAAAGCCAAGAAAGAGAACCCCACTCCTACTCAGAAAGAGAAAAAGGAAATCTCAGCCGAAGAAAAGGAAATGAAGAGCAAGCGTAAACAGATTCAAGAGAAGCTGATAAAATTTGCCACTCGCATCCCTGTATTCATGTATTTGACCGACTATCGGGAACGGTGTCTGAAAGATGTGATTACCCAATTGGAGCCTGGCCTATTTAAAAAGGTAACAGGTCTGAGTGTAGAGGATTTCAATATGCTCTGTTCGCTCGGAGTATTCAATGCCCCGCTAATGAACGATGCCATCTTCAAGTTCAAGCGTTACGAGGATGCCAGCCTCACTTATACGGGAGTCAACAAGCATACTGCTGATGAAGTGGGTGGATGGGACACCACCATACGAAAAACACAATATGAAAAGCTGTTCTATAATCAGCAATCCTCGATGATGGAAGTGGACTATACAGCCTATCCGGAAGTGGCAGAAACACGACCTGTTGATAACGAGGTCGTTGTAAGAAAGCCACAACCTCAATCAAAACCTATCGTTTCATCACCCTCTGCTAATCAGCCTAAAATGGCTCCGCAAGCCGTTCAAACAGAGGAAGATATTAAAGAACGATTGGATTCACTAATGGTAGATAGCATCGTTCATCACAAAAAGTTCGGCAAAGGTACAGTCGTGAAACTTGACAAGAACGCAAAATTCATTCATGTCAAGTTTGTCCTTGGTGAGAAGAAGTTTGTTTATCCGGATGCTTTTTTGATGGGTTTTTTGGATGTTGAATAATATATTTTTAAATGAAATAGCCTGCAAAAGCAGGCTATTTCATTTAAAGGTAGTATGGTTGAAAGGAAGTAATCTTTAAACATTTTAATTATAAACGTTGTTGTATGGATAAGTGTTTATAATTTTATATGTCATGGTGGATTTTATTAAGAATTCTTACAGGTTAGAACAAGAATTGGATTACATGAAATCAAAGAAGTATTTAACTTCTGCGATGGAAAACTTACCAGCTTTCATGGAAACCATAAAGTTTATATTTGACCGTTGTAATGGACGTTTTTCAGAAATTTCAGAAAATACAATTGATGATGCTTTTGATTGTGTCATCAATAAAAGGAAATCTTTCATTTATTCAAACAAAACACTTTCTCATCATGAAAAGGAATGTATGATTCTTCAGATTGAATCATCATTTCAAGAAATTAGGGATTATTTTAAATCGTCAGGTTTTGTTAAGTAGGGATTTAGCAAAAATATATGATCCTTTTAACGGCAATGGCCTTAAAACCATTGTCGCTGCTAGATCAAAATGGGAAACTTAACTGATTATCCAATGGTGGATAAAACGTGCCAATAATGATGAAAGGATTAGGCCCTACATTATGGAACTTTTTGGTTGTACCTAAAAAGAAATATATGTCTTTTTTACTACACATTTCATTAAAGTATTTTTCTTTAACTTTTTGACATGCAATTTGTTCATTTCCATTGGCTGCCTTTAAACAATTCCAATAAAGCATTCCCAGTTCCCAATCCTCAATCATAAGTTTACGTGTTTTACCATCTTCAGAAGTAAACTTGTACGAAAACTCATATGGAAGTTTCTTTGCTATATGAAATATTCGTTTTGTTTCCTCTACATCAAAAAGACTTTGCTGTGCTTGGTTAGCATATACAACTTCTAATTTTTTCGAGTTCCATTCTCTATCGCACTCTTCCCATACGAAATCAAGAACTTTTTTAGGTTTGAAAACGGCCAAAGATGTTCCTATTTGTGGATTTTTAGCTTCGGCAATAAGTTCATCCATATTATAATGGATATTTTTTAATACGATACTTTTCCTAATAGCCCAATTGTTTTCTGTCCCAATTCTATCTAAAACCTTGATGTCATTATCTATACTTGTTGGTCTATAACTTTCGCGCCTAAAATCATTAGTGTTTTTAGTTAAGTCTATCTCTATCCATTGCCACTTTTGATACTTGCTATCTACTTTTAATTTGCGGAATGGAATGGGATAGATTCTAATCCAAGAACCATCTTCCAAGAAACCTGCTGTACAAACAAGTTCATCGTATCTTTCTGATAGTGTCGGATATGTTTTAACAGATATTAAAACTTTTGTTAAAGGCATATATTTTATAAATGTTTTAAATCGTAATCAATATTTGGTAATAACATAAGATGCTTTGCCACTCTAGATCGATGGCATTGTTTGGGGTTTGCCTCAAAACAAGTTAAAGCTATTCTTTGCTCTTTGTCAATAAGACTTCGAATGTATAATAATGATTGTTGATTCTCTTTAATTGTAGTTTTTTCATATAAATCGAAAAGTATATCATAATCTCGTTGTGTATTTAAATCCTGTCTTTGGTCTGAATTGATTCCTAATTGAGGAATATGAATATAATGTATTCCTACTCCTTTACATGCTTTTTCTAATTGACTTTTTGAAAATCCATATTTTTGGCTTATGGCATTTTTTCTCACATCACACAAAATACGAACATCATTAATAATTAATTTATTAATATATGTTTCCAACGAAATGCCTTCATATCCAATCGTAAATAATTGTGGGGAGGAATATGTTCTTTTTTGTTTTTCTATACTAGCTAATTCTTGTTCATTTAATAAAGATTTAGCTATAATACTTTTGGTTGCAAAAAAAGGATATCTAATATATGTATATTTAATTAAATCGTTTTGATTCATTTTCCCAAATTCAGATTTCAAATCTTTCAACATTTGTTGTTCAAACATATCAAGCAGTGAAATATAGTTGTCGTTGCGTTGAAGTTGTATTAGTCTTCCATTCTGATTTTCTACAATACTTAAATATCCTAACTTAGACAAAGTTATTATGTCCTGATTTGCTTGGAAAGAAAAACAACCATAATAATATGGTATAAAATCGTATGATTTCTCTGTTTGTTTTCTTGTAAACAAAAACAAGTATTTCTGAAGCTGTTTAGCACTTAAATGTCCACCAAAAGTTTCAATTATTGATAATAATATTTTTCTCCTATGATATAACATTCTGCAAAGATACAAAAACTATTTATTTAATGCATGTCTTTGGAAGAATAAATGTAATATTGCAGTTTCATTAATATGTTTTTAAATCAAGTCAGTTCTTGATATTAGGTAAAGCTCCAAACATACCTTTGCGGTAAACTCGTTCGAAGTGAGTGATTTTATTTAGCCCTTTAAATTCGACCAATGAGAAAAGGTCGGTAGAACCATCCTTTCCCTTTTCTACAAACCAGATGTTGTCCTTGCGGACAAGGTCGTTGATGGTATTGAATAATCCCGAATAGTGCGTAGTCAGCAAAAGTTGGCCTTCGTTTGACTTCAACAGGTATTCCTGAAGAATGTATTCCATCAAGTCGGGATGAAGTGAAGATTCCATTTCATCAATCATCAAGAATGCATGCTTCTTGATGGCTTCGTAAATGGTGGCTTCTATTCCCATCACTCTCCGGGTACCTGCGCTTTGTTGCTCGATACCTAATTCGTAGGTCTCTTTTCCACGTGCATTTTCGACCGTATGCTCGAAACCGATGATGTGCTTCTTGTAGCCACCTTGGGTAATCATTTTCTTCTTGATTTCTTCGGGCAGGCTATCTTCCTTTAATAAATAGGTTTGTACTTCTTTGGGCATGTATTCTTCTTGGATGTGGTCATTCAGTCCCGTAATGTTGAAGTCTGCCCAATGGAGGAAGTCGAGCAAGTATTCCTTGAAATCGTGATTTTCTCCTATCTTCTTCTGGCAATAATGCATCATGTTGATGCTTGGGCTTATCATGGGCATGAATTGGGCATGTATCCATTGACGAACGGCATCCACATGTTCCATCTTCATGTTGATACGGCCACGGACAGCAAAGAAGGACATGTTGGGCAAGCAGTGCAAGGTTAATGCCTTTTGTTCTTCTTGGCTAAGCTTCTGGACACTTGGATTGAAAGAAAGTACGGATTGTCCGTCTTCCAGTTTTCGTTCGAATACCTTGACAGGTTGTACCGTCTTATAATAGGAAAGCTTTTCGAATATTACTTGCTTGTTAGTGGCTATCAGTTGGTACCAATAGCGAGTGCCGTTAACCCAAAGCTTGATGTTGTATTCAGAAGGTTGCTTGGGTGTCTCGGTGTCCAACAGAAATGGTTCGAATCGTGTAGGGCTATCCATGTTTTGAGGGTCGGCAAACCAAAACTCGCGGAGGTTGTCGATGGCATAAAGGAGGTTGCTCTTTCCGCTAGCATTGGAACCATATACAATGCCTAGCTTCAAGAGTCGGGTTCCGTTGGGCATCGTCACTACATGAGACGAATCGAAGGTCGTATCATCGGTTGCCTCGAAGCTGAATGTCACTTCATCCTTAAAAGATAGGACGTTCTTGAATGTGATTTCTTCTATCATAATCGTTGGTTGTTTTTGTATTTGCAAATATAAGGGATAATATTTAAATCGAAAAGAAAAAAGTCTATTTTAGTTGTTGTATTTCTTGTTTTGGTGTGTAATTGACTTGTTTTTAAAATAGAATATACGAAAATATACCATTTCTATGAATTCACTATCTGAAAAAACATATCTCCTCGTGTGAACCCGTGAAGGGTGTGAAGGGTGAAAAGGAAACATTTTCATTTTCAATACCGCTCTTATCTACAATGACAAAATGATAGAGAGTTCTATTTAATTCATGGTTTTTATTGGTTTAATATGTCAATTTCCTGCATTAAAATAACCTCTATTTCCCTCCGCAATTAGATTCTATGTTTGAAAAGTTTTATTAATTCATCAATTTGTCGTATTTTTGTGGTCAATTTGTCTCACTGCGGTGAATGACTAGAGAGAGAATAACCATTTTTACTATAAAATTCAGCATCATTGAAATACGATATCATCATCATAGGCAGCGGTTTGGGCGGTCTGCAATGCGCATATATTTTGGCAAAGCATGGCTATCATGTATGTGTGCTCGAAAAGGAAGTACATCCGGGGGGATGTATGCAGAGTTACCGTAGAAAAGGAATAGCACTCGATACAGGATTGCATTATGTGGGTGGGCTTGCTCCGGGAAATGCACTCTACCCTATTTTCAAATACATGAATCTGATGCGCTTGCCATGGCAACATCTCGATGCCGAGGGCTTCGACCGTGTCATGATAGAAGGCCGGAACTTTGCTTATGCCGAAGGATTGGATGCTTTCGTGGAAACCTTGTCACGCGATTTTCCGAATGAGCGCGAAGGATTGCGCCGATATGCGGACATCATGGGGGAAATTGGCCGACATCTTCACGATGCCATCTTGCCGAGAGATGAGGTGGATTTCTTCAATACTTCGTTGTTCAGCCAAAGTGCCTACGAGTTCCTGAACGAAACTTTCCATGACCCATTGTTGAGAAACGTGCTTTGCGGTTCGTCGCTCAAGATGGAATTGGACAAGAATACGTTGCCGCTCTATACCTTTGCACAAGGAAACAATAGCTTTATCGAAAGTTCCTGGAGACTGAAAGGTGATGGTACCATGCTGGTGGATTCGTTGGTGAACGATATCCGTAGTATGGGTGGCGATGTGATTTGCAATGCCGGTGTAGAAGAGTTGGTAGAACAGGACAGCAAACTGGTGGCGGCACTCACCGTGAACGGCGACCGTTATGAGGCCGATTGGTTCATCAGCGATACGCATCCGGCCGTTACCGTGGATTTGGTCAAAGAAAGTACGAGAATCAAGAAGGTTTTCCGTAGACGTATCCACTCCTTGTCGAATACCTACGGCATGTATACCGTTTCGTTGATTATCAAGCCAAATACCTTGAAGTACTTCAATTGGAACCAATACATCTACAAGAAACCGAACGTGTGGACTTACTATCTGGACAATGAGCCGGTTTCGGGTGTCCTGGTATGTTGCCGTGTGCCGGAAGAAGGTTCGGAATATACCCGCTATGTAGACATTGTTACTCCGATGCCTTGGGACAAGGTGGCTCAATGGAGCAATACCACCGTGGGACACCGAGGAGATGAGTATCGGGCCTTCAAGGAAAGAAAGGCCGACGAGTGTATCGCATTGGCCGAGACATTCATTCCGGGATTGCGCGATATGGTGGAAGCACGTTTCAGCAGTACGCCATTGACATACCGTGATTATACGGCCACTCCCGATGGTTCGGCGTATGGGGTACGCAAGGATTGGCATAGTCCGATGATGACATTGCTCACACCCAAGACACCGATACCGAATCTGCTCTTGACAGGTCAGAGCCTGACGTTGCATGGATTGCTTGGGGTGAGTATGACTTCACTCTTCACTTGTGCCGAAATCTTGGGCAAGGAAGCGGTTTATGCCATCACCAAGACGGAGTAATTCTTATCTTGACCACAAGTAGTTGGTTTTGTCATCGAATTCCTTGCCTTGCTTGAGTGATTCCACAAACTTGTCGATGCGGTTCATCTGCTTGGGGATATTGATGCGTTGCGGACATTTCTTCACGCAGATGCCACAATTGGTGCAATGGTCGGCTTGACGGAGCTTGGGCACAGAACGGTCGTAACCAATAAGGAAGGCTCGACGAAGTTCCCGATAATTAGGTTCCATGGAGCTGACGGGCATGCGGTCTTCGTTGATGCACTTGTTGAAGTGCAACAGGATACCGGGTATGTCGATGCCATACGGACAAGGCATGCAATACTTGCAATCGTTGCAAGGAATGAGCGGATAGCGGACAAACTTCTGTGCCGTGGAATCCAGAAAGTCCATATCGTCTTGGGTAAGTGGCTCCAATGGTGAGTAAGTCTCGATGTTTTCCTGCAAATGTTCCATGTAAGGCATACCGCTCAATACGGACAATACCATAGGGTGAGTACCGGCAAAGCGGAAGGCCCACGACGCGATGGACAAATCCGGACGGCGTTGTTTCAGGATAGCGGCAATGTGGGCATGTACATTGGCCAGACGTCCACCCAACAGAGGTTCCATGATGACGGAAGGAATGTTTCGTTTGGCCAGTTCTCCATATAGGTATTCTGCATTGATGTTACGGGCATGCTCCTCCTGGGCATGACGCCAATCCACATAGTTGAGCTGTATCTGAACGAAGTCCCACGTATACTTGCCGACATCGTGCAAGGAGAGCAAATAATCGAATATCTTCACATCACCATGGAAGGAGAAGCCGAGATTGCGGATGCGTCCTTTCTTGCGTTCTTCCAACAAGTGGTCCAATATACCATTGTTCATAAAGCGTCCTTCGATTTCTTCCATGCCTCCCATTCCCACACCATGAAGCAAGAGATAGTCGATGTAGTCTACTTGCAACTCCTTGAAGGAATTGTTGTACATCTTCAGGGTTTCTTCACGGCTCCACGTCTTTGGGTCGAGGTTGGATATCTTGGCGGCAATGTAATACTTGTCACGAGGATGTCTGTTCAAGGCGATACCAGTTACCCGTTCGCATTCACCATCACAATAGACCGGAGCGGTGTCGAAATAGTTCACGCCATGCTCGATGGCATAGTCCACCAATCGGTTCACGCCTTCCTGGTCGATGATGCCCGTTTCCTTGTCGCGGAGGGTAAACCATCGCATACATCCATAGCCCAATAATGAAACCTTGTCTCCGGTAGTTGGTGTGGTTCGATAGGTCATGCCTCCCTCCTTCTTCCGTTTGGATGTGGAGGTATCGGCTTGTGTATTCTCTTTGTTGGCTTGGCAACCGGTCAGTGCCGGCATGCCTGCAATGGCCATTGCCGCATGGAAGCGTTTCAGGAATTCACGACGGTTGATGTTATTTTTCGATTGGCTTTCTTTTTCCATGGTATCTAGGTTCTTCTAAGATTGAATTCAACAAATATAGTGGTTTATTTGATAATCTTTGCTACTTTTGTAGGCATAATATAAAAATCAATTATGAAAAAACTGATTAGCTTATTTTTTGTACTCTTGGCTCTCACGTCTTGTGAGACCACGGAAGCTCCTATGGCTCCGGAAAGAACTCCTTTGTTTGAAATGGGTGAAGATGGTTCCAAGTTCTATCGCATCCCTGCTTTGGTGAAAGCTGCTGATGGTGCATTGGTGGCTGTTGCCGATAAGCGTGGTGATGCCTTGGGCGATTTGCCGAACATCATTACCATCGTTTCCAAGCGTAGTACCGATGGCGGTAAGACTTGGAGCGACATGTCTATTGTGGCGAAGGGTGATACCGTGGCCAAGTGTGGTTATGGCGATGCCGTGGTCATTGCCGATGAAGTGAAAGGAAATTTGGTGGCCGTATTCTCGGGTAACAATGGTTTGTGGCATTCCAATGCATCCAGCCTGATTCGTACTTATACATCTACCAGTACCGATGGTGGCAAGACTTGGGGGGAAGTCATCGACATTACCGACCAAGTATATGGGGGTGTGTATGGCGAAGGTACCCGTCATGGTCTCTTTACCGGTTCGGGTAGCGGTGTTCAGTTGAAGCATGGAAAGCATGCCGGACGTTTGATGCTTGTGGTTGCTGCCCGCAACGATGCATCTTGGGGAGGTACATTGAGCAACTATGCGGTTTATTCCGATGATGGTGGCAAGACATGGCAGGTTTCCAAGAATGCGGCTTGTACAAATGGTGATGAAGCCAAGGTGGTGGAACTCGCTAACGGCAATGTATTGATGAGTATCCGTAATCGTGCCAAGGGGCATCGTTTGTTCTCTATCTCGACCGATGGTGGTGAAACATGGGGCGTACCGAAGTTGAATGAAACCATTCTCGACCCGGCTTGTAACGGTGATATCGTGGCTTATACTTATAAAGGAAAGAACTTGTTGCTCCACTCCTTGCCTGCTAGCCCGACCACTCGCGAGAAGGTAACGGTTTATGTCAGTGAAGACAATGGCGAAATATGGACACCGAAGCGTTGCATCTATCCGGGTTATTCAGCATACTCGTCTTTGCAAGTGCTTGACGACGGTACCATTGGTATCATCGTAGAAGAAGGTAAATGGGACGGTGGCTTGCCGGGTGAAGATGGCTTCAATTTAGGATACTATCGTTTCAATCTTCCTTGGTTGATGGCTGGAACCGGAGAATAAATCATAGTCAAGTGGGTGTGTCGAAAACGCACCCACTTATTTTTTATCCAATCATCAGTTTAACCAGTTCTTCCGGTTCTACTTGGTCGAAGTATTGCTGGATACCGATGGCAGAAAGGCATTGGGATATAGCTTCAGCATCATAAATCACTCCCTTCAAGGCGGATTCTACATCTGTTACGGGTAGATTTCCCAAGAAATCCCCTCCGAAACGGCATGAAGCAATACGGTTTTCGGCTAATGTCAAGTGTACTTCTACCGTGCCGCACTTCAAACGGGCCGAATGGGTTAACGTGGCTTTGGGAGAATGTCCGTAGGTCCACTCCCATTGGGAGAACTTCTCATCGGCCAATTGTTGGATGCTGGCCAACTCATCGGAAGACAATCGGTATTCTTCATCGGTATATTGGCAAGAAAGGATTCTCTCCAATGCTTGACTGAAGGCTTGGATATTGGCCAAATGAGGAAGATGCTCACATAGATTGGTTACTCTACTACGCACCGATGCAATGCCTTTGCTTTGAAGCTTGGTGGCAGGTGGACACAAGGCTTGCGTCAAAACTTCCAGATTCACATCAAACATCAAGGTGCCATGCACCATCAACCGGTTCTTGCATACCCGTTTGGCAAAGCCCGACACTTTCTTGCCGTCTACCAGGATATCATTCCGTCCGGAAAGGGTGGCTGGTACTCCCAATTCTTGCAAGGCTTTCATCATCAGTCCGGCATATTCGGGGTAATCGCGTTCAAGGTCTTCCGAACGTCCCACGATGGTATAGTTCAGGTTGCCCAAATCATGATATACGGCGCCTCCTCCCGTTACTCTACGTACCAGGGCAATGTCATTTTGACGCAAATATTCCAAGTTGACTTCGGTATTTACCTCTTGGTTGAAGCCCATAATCACGGATGGACGGTTCTGCCAAAGATAAAAGACAGGTTCGTCGACGGGTAGGCTATTTAGGCAAAATTCATCAAAAGCCATGTTGAAATATGGGTCTGTGTTGGGATTTTTTAAGTATTTCATAAACTTTCTAGCTTGTTAGAAGCAAAGTTATGACTTAATTTTATAATTTTGTCCATTAATCAAATTTAATTAGCATGAAGAGAAAATATTTATTGCTGGCATTGTTGGCCATGGGAGCTTTGGGCAACGTGCAGGCACAGAGAAAGCGTGTGTCTCCATACGCACCGAAATTGGAGCAACTTTATACACAGACGGACGATGCTCAACGCCCGGCTGTAGGTGAAAAACCATTGATTGGTATTTCGTTGGGTTATAGCGACAAGAAGAATTCGGTGAACAACACTTACATCAACTCGGTCTTGATGAATGGTGGTGTTCCTTATCTGATTCCTGTAACCGACGATGTTGAAGTGCTTCGTCAGATTGTCGCTCAGTTGGACGGTATCATCTTTACCGGTGGCGAAGATTTTGCTCCGGCTTATTATGGCAAGGAAGAACATGAGAAGTTGGGTGAGGTCAATGTTACTCGTGATACATACGATTTGACACTCTTCAAGTTGGCAACCGACCGCAACATCCCTACCCTTGGTATCTGTCGTGGTCTTCAGCTGATTAATGTAGGTATGGGCGGTACTTTGTATCAAGACTTGCCTGCCGAAAAGCCATCGGACATCAACCATCGTCAGCAAGAAGAAGGTACTGTTCCGACTCATGGGGTATCGGTAGTAGAAGGTAGCATGATGCATCAGATTTTGGGTAAAAAGGATATTCAGGTGAATACGTTCCATCATCAGGCTATCGACAAATTGGCTCCGGGATTGAAGATTGTAGGTTGGTCGAATGATAGTGTACCTGAATTGATTGAGGCTTATCCTCACCGTCAGATTATCGGTACCCAATTCCATCCGGAAATCTTTACGGCTAATGGTGATGCATTGATGGGCAAGCTTTTCAAGTTCCTCGTGAACAAGGCAGATACTTTCAAGATGGCGAAGGATATCCATACACGCATCCTTTCGGTGGATACTCATACCGATACTCCGCTTTGGTTTACCAGAGGAAATTTCAGCGTAGGTATGCGTAAGGGCAATCAGGTAAGTATCCAGAAGATGGAAGAAGGTAAGCTGGATGCCCAATTCCTGGCTGTATTCTTGGCTCAGAAGGAACGTGATGAGGCTTCTTCCAAAAAGGCGGTGGAAAAGTGTCACAAGATGATAGAAGATGTATATGCCGATGTGGCAAAGTATAAGGATGATTGTGGTATCGCCTTGACCGAAGAAGATGCACGCCGATTGAAGGCAGAAGGAAAGAAAGCGTTCTTTATCGGTATCGAAAACGGTTATGGCATCGGCAAGGACATCAAGAACGTGAAGAAGTACAAGGATATGGGTGTTCAGTACATGACGCTCAGCCACTCGTACGACAATGACATTTGTAGTTCGTCCACCAATACGGAAGATGCCAGCAAGGGGCTGACTGCTTTTGGCCGTGAGGTAGTGAAGGAAATGAATAAGGTAGGTATGATGATTGATATTTCTCATGTCAGTGAAAGCACTTTCTGGGATGTGATGAAGCTTTCAAAGGATCCTGTATTTGCATCACATTCCAGCGTGAAGGCGCTTTGTAACAGCGACCGTAATCTGACCGATGAACAACTCCGTGCCTTGGCAAAGAATGGTGGTGTTATCCAAATTTGTATTTATGGAGGTTATTTGAACAAGAACCCGAAAGCTGCTTCTGTAGATGATGTGGTCAATCATATCGACCATGCCGTGAAGGTGGCAGGTATCGACCATGTAGGTATCGGTTCCGACTTCGATGGCGGTGGTGGTGTACTAGGTTGTGCCGGTGACAATGACATGATTAACATTACCGTGAAATTGATTGAAAAGGGTTATTCAGAAGAAGATATCCGCAAGATTTGGGGAGGTAACTTCTTCCGTGTGATGAATGAGGTGATAAAATAAATAATTTGCTTTCCCCCTTGTGAAGGGGGCTAGGGGGATGTTCCATAGGATGCGTTACAATTATTTTCCATGCGGATGGAACATCCCCCTGCCCCCCTTCACAAGGGGGAGAATATTAACTGAATAAAACATTTATATTATGAACAAGAAACTATTTCTCTCTTTGTGCATGGCGGCATCGTTCAGCCTATCGGCCATGGCACAACACAAGCAATACGAAGAAGAGGTTGCTTTTTGGAAAGAAAGAATCCAGACATTGGCTTCCGATGAATTCGGTGGTCGTAAGCCTTTGACAGAGTTCGAAACCAAGACCATCAACTATATCGCTGATGAGTTCAAGAAGTTGGGCTTGCAACCGGCCAATAATGGTAGTTATTTCCAGCCGGTGCGCGAAATCTCTACCCTCGCCCGTCCTGACAAGAACCGTATCCGTGTAAAGGCCGCCAAGGGAAGCATGGACTTGAAGTTTCCGGAAGATATTGTCATCTGGACGCTTCGTGGACAGAAGAAAATCAATATCCCTACTACCGACTTTGTGTTCGTGGGCTTCGGTATCAATGCACCTGAATATGGTTGGAACGATTACGAAGGTATCGATGTGAAGGGAAAGATTGTGGTGGCTATGGTGAACGACCCGGGCTTCTATGACAAGGACCTTTTCCGTGGACGCAACATGACCTATTATGGACGATGGACATACAAGTTGGAAGAAGCGCAACGTCAGGGGGCTGCAGGTGCTTTGGTGCTTCACAACAAGCCTGCTGCTTCGTATGGATGGAATGTATGCAGCACTTCGCATGTGAATCACAACATCGGTCTTTGTTCGGACGATATGAATGCCAATGAATTGGGATTCATGGGATGGTTGCACGAAGATGCCGGCAAGAAGTTGTTCGAATTGAGTGGATTGAACTTCGAAGAAGTGACCAATTCGGCCAAGAAAAAAGGTTTCAAGAGCTTCACCATGAAGGCAAAGAGTAAGGTGACCATGAATGTGTTGGAAATGAATGTAGGCGAATCGCATAATGTAGCTGCAGTTCTTCCGGGTACAGACTTGAAGGATGAATACATCGTATGTACGGCACACTGGGACCATTTGGGCATCGGTACAAAGATTAATGGCGACAGTATCTATAATGGTGCGAGCGACAATGCATCGGGTACAGCTGCTTTGATGCTCTTGGCCAAGAAGTTCCAGCAATTGCCTTTCAAGCCACGTCGTTCTATCGTGTTCTTGGCGGTGACTTCCGAAGAATGTGGTCTCTTGGGTTCGGAAGGATATTGTGAAAATCCGCTCTTCCCGTTGTCAAAGACAGCCGTGAACCTGAACTTCGACGGTACTGCTCCGGCTATGCGTACGACAGGTGTTACCCTTCGTGCTGCCGGTAAGACCGATACCGATGCTTTGGTGATTGCAGCAGCAGCGGCTCAAGGTCGTAGTGTACGTATCGTAACCGAAGACCCTGCCGGTGGTTATTTCCGTTCAGACCATTTCAATTTCGTGAAGAAGGGTGTTCCTACCGTTCTTTGTGGAGGTGGTGGTGAAGTCATCGACAAGGCTCGTCAAGAAGCGAAACCGAAGGTATATCGTTAT
>JAFTTU010000143.1 GCA_017466635.1 Bacteroides sp. | reverse complement strand
GGCGTTCCGTACTGACGACGATGCCACTCAATACGGTTTCTTGATTCCTTCCAATATGTTCGCCGTAGTTTCTTTGCGCCAATTGGCTGAAATCGAAACCAAGGTATTGAAGAATACCGAATTTGCTGCTGAATGTAAGGCATTGGCCGATGAAGTGGATGCAGCGATTCAGAAGCATGCGGTAGTCAACCATCCGGTATGCGGTAAGGTGTATGCCTTCGAAGTGGATGGCTTCGGCAATTCCTATTGCATGGACGATGCCAATGTGCCTAGCTTGTTGGCGGCTCCTTATCTGGGCTATTGCTCACCGGACGATCCGTTGTATCAGAATACCCGTAAGTTGGTTTGGAGCGACAACAATCCTTACTTCTTCAAGGGCAAGGACGGTGAAGGTATCGGGGGGCCGCACGTAGGTTTGGGTTATGCATGGCCGATGAGTATGATTATCAAGGGATTGACCAGCAATAATCCGGCAGAAATCAAGGAATGCCTGACTCATCTTTGCAATACCGATGCAGATACCGGTTTCATGCACGAAAGTTTCCATGTGGACGACCATTACAAGTTCACCCGTTCTTGGTTTGCTTGGACCAATACCTTGTTCGGCGAATTGGTGGTAAAGGCTTATCGTGAATGTCCGGAGATTTTGAAGGATACCTATAAGAAATAAATAAAGTATGAAGTCTTACGTATTAGCGCTTGATTTGGGAGGTACCAATTCGGTGTTGGGGGTAGTAGACCCATCGGGCAAGATTGTTTGTACCGATAGCTTCAAGACACAGGCGTATCCGGAGTTGGACGACTATGTGGAACAATGTGCGGTGGTGGCCGAAGGATTGTATGCCCAAGTAGGAGGAAAGGAACAAATCGAAGCTTTGGGCATCGGTGCGCCGGATGTGAACTATTGGGAACAGACCATCGAGAATGCGACCAATCTTCCCTGGAAGGGCATCGTGCCGTTGGCATCGAAGTTGGAAGCCCGTTTGGGAATCCGGGTGCGCATGACCAACGATGCCAAGGCAGCCGCTTTGGGCGAAATGCTCTACGGAGCGGCCAAAGGCATGAAGGACTTTATCATGCTGACTTTGGGTACTGGAGTCGGTAGCGGCATTGTGGTCAATGGTCAGCTGGTCTATGGCAAGCGAAGCTTTGCAGGAGAATTGGGTCACACTTCCATCCGTCCCGAAAACGGTCGTCCGTGTCCATGTGGACGGAAAGGATGCCTGGAAACCTATTGCTCGGCTACCGGAGTGGCACAGACCGCCCGTGAATACCTGCTTTCCGGCAATTATCCGGAAAGTACCCTTCATGTATTGCCGATAGACGCCATCACTTCGAAGGATGTATACGATGCAGCCATGCAAGGCGACCGACTGGGCAATGAAGTCTTTGCGTTCACCGGTCAGCTGTTGGGTGAAAGTTGTGCCGACTTTGCGACCTTCTCCGATCCGGAAGCTTTTGTTTTCTTCGGAGGACTGACCAAGGCTGGCGACTTGTTGATGAAGCCTATCGTCAAGACATACGAAGAAATGGTATTCGACAATTACAAGGGAACCGCCAGTTTCCTGCTCTCCCAATTGAAGGATGCAGAAGCGGCTCTTTTGGGGGCTGCAGCTTTGGCTTGGACGGATAGATAGTTAAAAACTGACAAAATTGCTTGTTGTATACCAACTTATTAGTAATTTTGTCAGCATTTAAAAGAAGACTATGATTAAGACTGAGATTCAGAATATCAAACTCCGCTTTGGTATCATCGGAAATGCGGAAGCGTTGAATCGGGCCATTGACATTGCAATGCAAGTGGCGCCGACGGATTTGTCTGTACTGATTACGGGAGAGAGTGGGGTAGGTAAGGAAACCTTTCCACAGATTGTCCATCAGTTCAGCCGACGGAAACATGGCCAATACATTGCCGTGAACTGTGGTGCCATTCCGGAAGGAACGATAGATTCAGAATTGTTCGGTCATGAGAAAGGAGCTTTTACGGGAGCCATCGGCGACCGTAACGGTTACTTTGCCGAAGCCAACGGAGGAACCATCTTCCTGGATGAAGTAGGGGAACTCCCATTGGCTACCCAGGCCCGTTTGTTGCGTGTGCTGGAAAGCGGTGAATATATTAAGGTAGGTTCTTCGAAGGTACAGAAGACCAATGTCCGCATTGTGGCGGCAACGAATGTGAACCTGACGGAAGCCATTGCCGATGGACGTTTCCGTGAGGACTTGTTCTATCGTCTGAATACCGTACCTATCAAGATACCCCCTTTGAGGGAACGTGGCGAAGACATCACCTTGTTGTTCCGTAAGTTTGCTTCCGACTTTGCAGAGAAGTACCGGATGCCGGCCATTCAGTTGACCGAGGATGCCAAGGCCATGCTGAAGGCTTATCCTTGGCCGGGTAATGTGCGTCAGTTGAAGAATATCACCGAGCAGATTTCCATCATCGAGACCCATCGTGAAATCAATGCGCCCATCTTGCAGAATTATTTGCCTGCCCAACCGATGGATGCCCGACTTCCGATGCTCTTGGGTGCCAAAGGTCATGGCGGTGGAAAGACTTTCGAAAGCGAACGCGAAATCTTGTACCAGGTATTGTTTGACATGCGTCGGGACATGACCGAACTGAAGAAGCTGGTCAATACCCTGATGGCAGAAAGAGGAGGGGAACCGGCCTACAACTTCGTCCATCCGGTGCCGACTTCTTCGACCATCAACATCTCGCCGATGATACATACCGGCAATGTCACGCCGGTAGACGATGATATCCAGGATACGGAAGAATATGTAGAAGAAACCCTTTCGCTGGACGAAGTGGAAAAGGAAATGATTCGGAAAGCATTGGAACGTCATCATGGACGACGGAAGAATGCTGCCAAGGATTTGAAAATCTCAGAACGAACACTCTATCGAAAAATTAAGGAATATGGTTTGGAATAAACAGAAGATGAAATATATCGGGACAATGATGGTGATGGCTGTACTGATGACAGCTTGTTCCATTTCCTATCAGTTCAATGGCTCGTCCATTGACTATACCAAGGTGAAATCCATCGCTATCGAGACTTTCCCTAACCGCTCGGTGGGATTCGTATGGGGTCCGATGGAAAGCATGTTCAATACGGCTTTGCAGGACATCTATACCCAACAGACCCGCTTGCAGATGGTGAAGCGTAGTGGAGACTTGACCCTTTCGGGCGAAATCACCAACTACGATGCATATAATAAAGGTGTAGGTGCCGACGGCTATTCTACCATGGCCGAACTCCGCATGACGGTTCGTGTAACCTTTACGAACAATTCCAATCCGCAGGAAAACTTCGAGGCCAGACAGTTCTCGGCCAGTCGTGAATACGATGCGACCCAACAATTGGCGGCCGTTCAGGACGAATTGGTGAATCAGATGATTAAGGACATTGTAGACCAAATTTTTAATGCCACTGTAGCAAACTGGTAATGATGCAGCAACGTATTTATGAATGGATAAATCGTCCCGAATTGTTGAATCGGGAGACCTTGTACGAGCTTCGGACGTTGCTGGCACGCTATCCCTATTTCCAGACGGCCCGTTTGCTCTACTTGAAGAATCTGTTCTTGCTGCATGATATTACGTTCGGGGAGGAACTCCGGAAGGCAGCCTTATATATCACCGACCGCCGGATGCTTTTTACATTGGTAGAAGGCGACCGTCGCACGTTGAAGGCATTGGAACACCTGAAGGTGGCCGATGACACTCCGGGAGTGGACCGTACCCTTTCATTGATTGATGCATTCCTTTCTTCCTTGCCGGAAGAACCTGCCGCTCCGGGCATCATCACCTTGCCGGTGGAAGCAGCTACCGACTATACGGCCTATCTGATGCAGGAAACGCCGGAAGAACCCAAGCCTTCGGAAGAGAGCCCGAAGATGAAGGGGCAAGAATGGATTGACAACTTTCTGGAGAAGTCGGAAGAGCAGCCGCTCATTCCATCGGTGGTAGAAGACGATGATGACGATTCGGAGACAAAAATTGAGGAAGAACAGGAGGATGAAAGCTATTTTACCGAGACTTTGGCCAAAATTTACGTAAAACAGCAAAGATATTCGAAGGCTCTTGAAATAATTACGAGATTAAATTTGAAATATCCCGAAAAAAACGCTTACTTTGCAGACCAAATTAGATTTTTGGAAAAATTGATTATTAACACTAAACAAAAATAAGGGAAAATGTATTTTTTATTGATCGGATTG
>JAFTTU010000142.1 GCA_017466635.1 Bacteroides sp. | reverse complement strand
TTACAATAGTCTGCTAAAAGCAAATGGTGTCATTACTGCCGAATTGCTAAAGAATGCCATTACGGGTGTTTCAGATATTCCAAAATACATATTGCAAGCCGGTGAGGTTGAAAGGGAAAACCTTAAAATCCGTTCCGTACAAATTGACTCCACATCTACATATCGCCAATCAAAGATGTACCAACACTATTTGCGTGAGTATATTAATTCGTTGGGTAAGGAGGATATGTTATTTACCGATATTACAGAGGATTTTGGCAACAGCTATATTCTTTATTTGAAGATGAATTACCCGCATAAGCCATCATACAGGAACCATTGTTTGTGTTGGCTGAAACGATTAGTCTATTTGGCTGTGGATAATGGTATCTTGCGTTTCAATCCATTAGAAGATGTCCTGTATGAGAAAAAGCCACCCAAGAAATTGATGTATATAAGCAAAAGTCAATTGCAGGATATAATGAACCATCCTAAACTCGATCCATTACAAGAATTAGCAAGACGAACATTTATATTCTCTTGCTTTTGTGGATTGGCGTATGTGGATGTGCAACGATTATATCCTCATCACATAGGAACAACAGCCGATGGGCGCAAATACATTAGAACCTACCGTAAGAAAACAGATGTAGAGGCATTTATTCCATTGCACCCGATTGCTGAGCAGATATTGTCGCTATACAATACTACAGACGATAGCAAGCCGATATTTCCATTGCCTTGTAGGGATATGATTTGGTTCGAGATACACGAATTGGGCTTTGCTCACCAATTCAGGCATAACTTGTCCTACCATCAATCGAGGCACACATTCGGAACACTCCTTGTCTCAGCAGGTGTTCCAATGGAGAGTATTGCCAAGATGATGGGACATACCAATATCCGTACAACTCAAGGATATGCCAAAGTAACCAATGATAAGATTTCGGAGGATATGGATAGATTGATAGAGAATATGAAGAAATAACAACCAATAACGGTAAGATAATAGTATCGATGGAACTATGACGATAATATAGAATGTATTTGCAGAGTTACTAATGCTATTAGTTGAAACAATTATTATCTAATTAAAAATGACGCCCACTGCGGAGCGTCATTTTGGTGCAGGAGGGGGGAATCGAACCCCATGGTTTCTATGCCGTTTTCCTAAATTGTATTTTCTTGTCTTGTCGCTTACTTGCAACTCCTACACGAAACCAACTGCACCTGTAATTAACATTGCTACCATACTTACCTCCTTTTTAACATATGAAATAATTGTCAAAATATCCGCAGTGAAGCTGGTAAGCGCAAACAAGTCAATAAAATCTAGTACTTCATACAGCCAAATGAGTATGCAAATATACGATTTTTTGAGAAAATAATAAACTTTTATAGTCAGTCGCTTATTCCCGTTGCCGTCCATTAAGTTAGTACAGACTCTTCTGAAAGTGAAAAGGTCAAGCGGCAAGCCGTTTCGGACTGAATCTTCCTCCTACAGAGAGTATTCAGTCCGAAAACCTTTCCCCTTTCACGTCTGTACAATGGACGCTCTTGGCAACGGAAACAAACGACTGACGGAAAAGTAATAAACAGTAAAAGAACAGCGTACAGATAGGTCTATAACTTGACAGCCTAAACGTACGCTGTTGTCGTTTCTATACTTGAGAGGGGTATTTTTTAGGAATCATATTAATTTGGCAGACGGTAAACCGCACTCCCTCCAGAAAAATAATTGATTTTTTATTGCCGAGTCCATTTTGTTGAACTATTTTTGCTGTTTAATCTCTATTTTTGCGAAAAAATCTCAAAATATTTGTTTTAAGGAAATTTTATAATTATCTTTGCATTCGTATTTAACTAATAAATTTAAAGTATATGCTTTTGGATTTTACTATTCAGAACTTTTTGTCATTTCAAAAAGAAGCATCATTAAGTATGCTTGCGGCTAAGACTGTAAAAGAAATAGAGTCGACAGAAGGAGAGTATGTTAATACATGGATTCTTCCAGATGTTGACACCCGCATATTAAGAACCTCTGCGATTTATGGAGCAAATGGATCTGGCAAGAGTAATTTCATTCAGGCGATGTCTTATTTTAAAGAATTAGTTTTATCCTCTTTCGTAAATGAGACTTTAATGCGTAACTCGCAAAAACTACATTATTCTTTAAATCCTAATGGTGAGAAGATGCCAATTGCGATGCAAATAATATTTGTAGATAATGGTATTAAGTATCGTTATGGCTTTGAAATTCAAGAAGGCAAAGTTTTGTCCGAATGGCTATTTACTCAAAATTTTTCTGAGAGTACTAAGGAATCATACTGTTTTAAAAGAGAAAAGAATACAATTAAAGTTAATTCAAAAACATATAAGGGAGCCAAAGGAATTAACTCTAAAACAAGAATTAATGCTCTGTTTATTTCAACTTGTGCACAATTCAATGTACAAATTGCTATGGTTATCAAGGAGTGGTTCCGTAAGAAATTCAATGTCATTTCCGGTTTGGATAACACACTACGATATACCGCAAACTGTTATATGCATAATGAAGATATGCATAATAAAATTCTGAATTTTGTAAAGTTAATAGATTTGGGTATTGAAGATATTAGTATCACCGAAAAAGTTATAGATGGAGAGAATAATATTAATCAAATAGAAAGATTGACTTTTCAATTGGCTCAAAATATTAATCCGAAAATTGATAAATTAAACCATTTAGATATTAGAGCAACGCATGCCGTGTATGAAGAAGATAATATTGTTGGACACACAGATATTCCATTTCAGATGGAGTCTTTGGGAACAAATAAGTTATTTGCTTTATTAGGACCTTGGTTTGATACATTAAAAAATGGTGGCGTTCTCATTGTAGATGAATATGGAGCAAGCTTACATACACAGTTGTCACTTAAGTTAATAAATCTGTTTCATAGCAAAATGAATCTATATGGAGCACAGTTGATTATGAGTACTCATGACACGAATTTGCTTCGTAAGGACTTGTTAAGAAGAGATCAAATCTGGTTTGTTGAGAAAGACAAATTAGGATCCTCTGATTTATATTCACTAGTTGAATATAAAGTTAATCAAGCGACAAGTGTTCGTAATGATGCTAGCTTTGAAAAGGATTACTTATTAGGTAAATATGGAGCAATACCATATTTTGGTAATATTGAAAAATTTATCACTGATTATGGTAAAGAAGAGTAAACTCGCCAACAAATTTAAGGCAAATAACACGAATCCTGAACGAGCTCAAAATACTCGTGAGATACGAAATGTTAAGGAAGAGTTACCTTTAATTTGTTTTAATTTTAAAGATTTTGATAGAAACCAAATTCCACCAGGACAATCTTTTGAACAATGGCAAAAGGATGGTTTATTATCGAAACTGTTAGAAAAGTTAAACTATGTCAGTCAGTGTAATATTACTGAAGCTCAGCAGAAAGGATATATAACTATATACAAAGATTTTCCTGAGCGTAGTGATTTTAAGATTCCTCAATATTTTGAAGGAGATGTAAATTGGGCTGTTATAAAAGATATTGGAGGACAAAAAGCTAGAGTTGCAGGATATGTCTATGAAAATACTTTTTACATAGTATTTTTAGATAAAGACCATAAGTTTTTTAAGATGAAAAATTAGTTTACAACAACACCCTTTGACTATAAATTAAATAAGGCTATACCGTCAGTCGCTTATTCCCGTTGCTGTCCTTTAAGTTAGTACAGACTCTTTCGGCAACGGAAACAAACGACTGACGGGAAAATAATGTTAATCCTCGGTTGTCCTTCCAAAGAATTGCTTCAATCGTTCAATGCCTCGTTGGTGCTTTTGAGGGTTAGTCTCTTTTAGTTTGATGATATTCTGCAACTTCCACTTAACCGACGGGTAGTTACTCAAATCCCCTGCACAGCACTTATCCCAATCGGGTGTTCCTTCTTCGAATGACAAAATAAAGTCTTTATCTGCCTTTGTTAGTGCAGCATTGACTTGTGCAATCAGATTTGTTCTCGCTTCTTCGTAGTCTGCATAACTAAATTCGACATCAGACATTCCATTGAATGGCTGTTCCTCCGTGAACCGCAAAATCCTTGATACGATAAACCGATGGCATAATGCGTATCAAAAGGGCTACTTGTTTTTTGTATAGATCATTCATATTCGTACAACTCTTTAGGTATTGTTATTCTGTACTTCTTTATATATATACCATTCTCTACTAATTGCTGTTTGGATGTGCCGAGATTTATTTTGTCTATATTCAGCATCTCGAACCAATAATGCTCAGCTTTTTCAGCCATATACAAACGGTTACTTTTGTTTGTCTAAACTAAACCTACGGTATAGAATAGCCGATTAAAAGCAACCATTTATAGCAAAAAGCAATTACCACTATCCCATCATATTAGTGATGCGTTAACCGTCATACCGGCATCAACTGTTGTAGCATTTCGCCAAGTCCTTGACGATGGTCTCCCCCATCACATCACTGTAGATTTGGGTCGTGGAGACATTGCGGTGTCCCAGGAGCTTCTGCACGGTCGTTATGCTTACACCATCATATATCAATAAGGTAGCATTGGTATGTCTCGCAGAATGGAAGGTGAAATGCTTGTCGATACCCGCCAGCTTTCCTATCTTTTTCAAGTCATGGTTGACACACGTGTTGGACCTGAGCTTGAAGAAGGCGTTCCTGTCATGGCTGTATTTGCACAGGATGTCCCATGCCTTTCCTTCAAAAGGGAGATGGAGCGGAAAGCTCACTTCGATGTTGGTCTTCACAGAACGGTAGGTCAGCCATGGGTGACACTCCTTCATGGTGAAGTTCTTTTCCGTCAGAGACACGAAATCCGAATAGCGCATTCCTGTATAGCAACAGAACAGGAATGCATCCAACGTATGCCTAAGCGAAGGGTTGTCGGGTAGCGCCAGAGCCTCCAGTTGGTGTAACTCTTCCGGCAACAGGTGTGTATGCTTGCTTTCCTTCACCTTTATTTTATAACGCCAGAAAGCATCCTCATCCACTTTCAGGTAGCCTTTGCCTATGGCAGCATTGACAAAGGACTTGAAATGCTTCATGTGTTTGGCTACCGTATTGGTACAGCATCCATTCCGATAAAGAAATTCTTCGAATTTGTAAACCAATGCAGAATTCACTCCACCGAAGTCCAGGTTCGGTTTGAAACGGGACAGCCATGCCAAGGTAGTTGCCAGGTTCCTGCGGGTACTGTCCTTATGAGGAGAGGTTTCTATCGTTTCTTTGACAAACAGGATGAACGACTGTCCGTTTCCCGATTTCATGGCCTTTTTAAGATTGGACAAAGTCACTTCTTGTCCTTGCCGCCAGATTTCCATTTCCTTACGCTCCAGTTCCATGATGAGTTCGTGAATCATATAGTTCAGGGAATCGGCTTCGGGATGACGGACTACCAGCTTTTTCTTTGCATTCCATTGCTTGGGTGTCAAATAGACCTTGGTGGAAAACAACAATCTTTTTCCATCCAGGCAAGCTTCTATCTGAAGAAGCGCCTTGCCATCTGCGTTCAAATGCTTTGCCCTATTATGGACAAGCTTATAACAAATCTTTCCCATAATTCAAATAACTTTAATTGATACCATAAAGTTTGTTTAAAAAGAACTTTAGACCGGTACCGGAAAAGAAATGTTCTCTGTTTTCTGATACTATTTCAGTATTATCAGAAAAGAGCGCTCATACCAACGATTGCAAAATGCTGGAAATTAACAGTTTGCAATCTTCAAAAATAAACTGTTATAAGTTCCACAAGAACTTATAATAGTTCTTAAAGTGGATAATCCCCCTTGTGAAGGGGGATTTTTGGCATTATATAGATTCTTCACTACATTTCGTTCCGTTCTGAATGACAATATATGTAAACAAGTATAATATTCCCCAATATTTTTTTACTCAATTATGATAAATATTAGAAATAATTACTTAATTTTGCACTTGAATGCATATTATAAGTTCTTGTGGAACTTACAACATGTACTATAAAACTAATAAACCTTAAAAATAACCATAACGCCTATGACGAAAGACAACCAACGTTAACCTAAAGAAAAAGAAGAAATTACATGAATTTATCTAATTAAATTTATTACTATGATTAAAAACTATTATTCACTCCGTAAGTTGGGTAAACCTAATGGCCTGACTTACTCGAAAATGGCAGGAGTAGGACTTTGCTCTTTGCTGTTATGCGCATCCCCGCAAGTTGCTCTTGCCGATGTAGCTACTGCTGATGCTATCGAAACAGTCCAGCAGACTACAAAAATCAAAGGTACAGTAGTGGACAATACCGGTTTCGGTGTGATTGGTGCTGCTGTCGTGGTGAAAGGTACTACCGTTGGTGTAGTGACCGACTTCGACGGTAACTTTGAAATCGACGCCAAGCCAGGTGACATGCTTGAAATCTCTTACGTAGGTTACAAGACCATCACCATTGCTGCTACCGCCCAGCACATGAACCTCACCATGGAAGAAGACACTGAGACTTTGGAAGAAGTGGTAGTTGTAGGTTATACCAGCACCAGCAAGCGTGACTTGATTGCCTCCGTTTCTACCGTAAAGGCTGAACAAATCTCCAACATGCCGGTTGCCAACGTGGCACAAGGTTTGGCAGGTCGTTCTCCGGGTTTGATCGTCAAGGCATCCGGTGGTGGTATCAACTCCAAGCCGTCCATCTCTATCCGTGGTGGTGGTGACCCTATCTATGTAATCGACGGTATCATCCGTTCTTCTGCCGACTTTGCGAACCTTTCTCCGGACGATATCCAGAGCATGTCCATCTTGAAGGACGCGTCTGCAACAGCCGTGTACGGTTCGCGTGCGACCAACGGTATTATCCAGATTGTAACCAAGCAAGGTAAGGAAGGTAAGGTAAGTTTCGAATACGACTTCAACCAGAGCTTTGCCCAGCCAAGTATCTGGCCGGAAAAGATGAGCTCTTACGACCGTGCCATCTATGCGAACATCGCCCGTGAAAACGACGGTCTTGACCCTGCTTATACTCAGGAAGGTTTGAACCACTTCAAGAACGGTACAGACCCGTTGAACTTTGCCAACACTAACTGGCGTAAGCTCGTGTTGAACGACTGGGCTCCGATGCAGAAGCACTCTATCCGTTTGACAGGTGGTAGCGAAACCAACCAATATTATGTTTCTTTGGGACACATCGACCAGAACTCGTTGTACAAGAATGACAACCACTGGATGAAGCGTACCAACTTCCGTGTATCCAATTCAACATTGATCAAGGCACTCGGTTTGCGCATCAATACTTCTATCGACGGTTACCGTCAGCACCAGACTCACCCGTATACTTCTACAGCAAGTAACTATTACGGTGTGTTCTCTCATATCAATGACAAGTATAGCCGTTACCCAGGTGTAAACAAGTATGGTTTGCCTTACAACTTGACTGATAACCCGGTAGCTGAAACAGCGAAGGATGCCGGTTATATCCGTAACATCGAAAACGTAGTCAACGGTAAGGGTGAATTGATTTGGGAAGTACCTTGGGTAGCAGGTTTGAAGGTTCGTGCAGCCAGCAACTACCGTTACTACGGTGAAACCAACAAGTCTTGGCGTAAGGATGCCGCTCAGTATGACTGGGATTCTGAATCTCCTATCTATGCCAACAAGCCGGTATTGAGCCATACTTCAGCTACAGGCTATTCTTTCACTAACCAGGCATTCGTGGAATATGCTAACCAGTTCGGCAAGCATAACATCTCTGCATTGGGCGGTTTCGAACAATACTACGAAAAGACTGAAAGCTATTGGTTGCAACGTGACAACTATGCATTCGACATCGACCAGATTGGTGTAGGTGATGCCAACAGCCAGACCAACGGTGGTAGCGAAGCAGAAATGGGTCGTGCAGCTTGGATCGGTCAAGTGAAGTATAACTACGACAACAAGTACTATGCAGAAGGTAGTATCCGTTACGACGGTTCGGACCGTTTCGCTCCGGGCAATCGTTGGGGTGCATTCTTCAGCGGTTCTTTGGGTTGGGTAGTTACAGCCGAAGAATTCATGCAGGACTTGGTAGAAAAGAACATCTTGAACAGCTTGAAGCTCCGTGCTTCTTACGGTGAAACCGGTTTGGACGAATCGGCAGGTCGTTTCCAATACATGACTACCTATTCTTACGACCCGTATGCATACGTAATGAACGGTCAATACTATCCGGGCTTTACCGAAGGTTCATTGGCATCTCCGGACTTGACTTGGTACACCACCAAGCAGATGGACTTCGGTTTCGACTTCGCTTCTTTGAATAGCCGTCTTTACGGTTCGTTCGACTACTTCTACTACTCTACTAAGGGTTACTTGGTAGCTCCGGTAGGCGACAGCTATATCAACACCGCTCTTGGTGTAGGTTTGCCACGTGTTGCTTCTGATTCTGAACACCGCCGTGCCGGTATCGAAGTATCTTTGGGTTGGAGAGACAACATCGGTGACTTGAAGTATGACATCGCAGGTAACTTTACCGTATATAACACTATCTGGGCGTTGGATGAAAGCGAAAGCGAATCATCACGTTTGAATCCATATCACCGCTCACAACAGGTGAAGCAGAACTTCTACGGTACTTTGTACAAGAACTTGGGTTACTACACCAACGCTGAAGACGTTTACAACTCAGCCGGTTTCATCAATTCCTACAACTCAGGCTACTTGACAGCCGGTGACATCAAGTACGAAGATACCAACGGTGACGGTCAGTTGACTTCTGAAGACATGCGTCGTTTGGGTAAGTCCAGTGCTCCTCACAACCAGTTCGGTATCAATATCAACTTGAGCTACAAGGGCTTCTACTTCAGCACATTGTTCCAGGGTTCTCTCGGTTTCAACCTCTATGTAACTCCGGCTTTGGGTATGCAGACAGGCCAGACAGGTGATATGCCGGTGGCATACGACTATCAGACAGACTTCTGGACTCCGGACAACACCAACGCTCAGTACCCACGCTTGATGTCCAACACAGGTTTGAACTCCAACAACAACTACGCAAGCAGTGACTTCTGGTTGATCGACGGTTCTTACATCCGTATGAAGGACTTCCAGTTCGGTTACGACTTCAAGTACAAATTGTTGAAGAACGTATCTTGGTTGACAAGATGTAAGGTAGGTATTTCCGGCCAGAACATCTTCACTATTTCAGAAGCTACCAAGTTCGGTATGGACCCGGAACCATCAGACACAGGTTACTATGGCTATCCGGTGGAAAGAACATTGGCATTTACACTTAATTTAGGATTTTAATTAGAAGGCAGTTATGAAAAATATATTGAAATATGGTTTTGTAGGCCTGGGTATTGTTGCCATGACATCGTGTATCGACACTATGGATACACACCCGACAACAGTATTCGACGCCGAAACTGTATGGGGCAGCAAAGCAACCGTAGAAGGTTTCGTATATGCCACATATAGTAGTGTAATCAATGCTGGTTATGCCGGTTCCGGTACCAGTGTGGGTTGGGAAGCACGTACTCCTAACGCAGTAAGATGTTCACAGGTAGGTGAAGGTATCGACGGTACTGCAACCGAATTGGGTATCAGCAACGGTAATGACTGGGGTTGTAACCGCTTCTCTTTGTTGAGAAAGGCTAACTTGATTATCCATAACGTACAAGCCAGCTCTACCTTGAGCGAAGCTGAAAAGAACGAACTTTCGGCTCACGGTTACTTGATGCGTGGTATGATTTTCTTCGACCAGGCACGTAAGATGGGCCGCTTCGTACCGGTACAGGAAGTATTCGACGTGGAAAATCCGGATAGAGTAAACATCCCGATGACCAAGACTGTAGCTGAAAGTTACGACATCATCATCAGCGACTTGCAGAAGGCAGCCGACTACTTGCCTACCAGCAACATGCCGGGTCTTCCTACCCGTTATGCAGCAGGCGTATTGCTCTCCAGAGCAGCTCTCCAGGCATACGCTTATACCAACGACAACAAGTATCTGGATGTAGCTATCCAGTATGCCAACGATGTAATCAACAACAGCGGTGCTACTTTGGCTACCAACTTGGCTCCTAACAAGAGCTTGTGGAATGAAACAGACCTCTACAACCCTGAAATCCTTTGGGCTTACTACCGTGAAAAGGAAAATACAGCAGTTGTAAGTTTCGAAGAGTTGATGCGTACTTATCCGAACATCTCTACCGATAACGTGAAGAACTCTCAGAGTCCGGTTGCCTTGAAGCAAGCCAACGGCCAGACTTTCGAAGGTTGGGCTATCTACTTCCCGACTCAGGACTTGGCAGACCAGTTCCTCGTGACTGACGAAGCTACCGGCGAAGCATTGCCTTGGTACGAAACTTCCCAGTATGTGAACAATGTAAACGTTCTCGACCCGACTACCATTACAGAAGCCGGTCAGGTAGACCAGTACAGCCAAGTGAACGGTGACTTGCGCCGTATCCCGACTCCTCAGGACTTCAACCAGACCAAGGACGGTTACGATGTATTCAAGCGTTATCACCAATTGAAGGCAGGTTCTGAACGCGACCTCAGCGACTTGATGTATCAAGGCCGTGACAAGCGTTTCTATACTACTATGGTATATGACAAGTGTACTTGGATGAACGAAAACGTGGAATTGAACCTCGGCGGTAACATGTCAATGGGTGTACGTGACAAGGAAGACGGTGGCTGGTACAACACTACTACCGGTTACTACTGGAGAAAGAGCAACATCGAAAATCCGGAACCTCGCGCATTCCACAACTCAAAGGTGGCTCTCCACTTCAACATCACTCGCCTCGGTGAAGCTTATTTGAACTTGGCAGAAGCACAGTTGTTGAAGAAGAACATTCCGGCTGCTGTAGAAGCTTTGAATGCAACACGTGTAGCTCACGGTGGTTTGGCTCCTTCTACTGCTACTACCGAAGAACAGGCTTGGGCTGACTACATCCGTGAACGTAACTGTGAAATGACCAACGAAACCGGTGACATCTACTTCAGCTACTTGCGTTGGGGTAAGTACGGTGGTTATGCCAACCATGGCCGTGCAGCCGGTGAAGTCATCGCTGACCTCGACCGTCCGGCATACAAGATTCAGATTAGCCGTGACCGTACTCAGCTGATCGTTAGCCAGGTGACATTGTTGAACAGTGCGAACCGTAACTTTACTACCCGTCGTTATTTGTTGCCTATCAGCCAGGGCTTCTTGAACACTCGTGAAGCGTATGGCATGCACGATGCACAGAACGAAGGTTGGTAATCCATTTTACTCATGATTAAAACGAAAAGAATTATGAAAAAATATTTTTATCTCATAGCTGCCTTGTTTGTGGCAGTGCTGTCCACTTCCTGCCTGGAAAGCGGCATGGAAGAATTGGATGAATATTCTGGCTGTGACATTACCAACGGTAATGTGTACTGGCGCTACTACGGTGACGGTAACATCCCAGCCAGCGGTGAACAACAAGTAAAGCAGGTGTATTTGGCAGCTAGCCGTACACAGGATGTGGAAAACTGCGTATATACCATCCGCTATGTATTGGGTAACATTCCTGAAGCAGAAAGAGGCAACTTCACAGAATCGAAGGCTGTAGTGGCTGTGACTATCTCTACCGCTGCTACCATCAAGCCTATCGGTGACGCTCCGAAGCTCGGTGTTCCGGGTGACTGGACCAAGGACAACCAGTACGAAGTGACTGCTGCCGACGGCACCAAAAAGACTTGGACCATTGTGGTGGAACCATATCAATAGATCCATGTTTGTACAAGATATACAGACTGATTTATATGTTTTAGCATAGAAAGCATAATAAATTATGTTTAAAAGGGAACGGGACGTTGTGAAACGTCCCGTTTTTGAAAAATACACGAAGTATTGAAGAAATAACGAATGATGAAGAAAAGGAATCTACTACATACTGGAGCCTTGGCTCTGTTACTGGCTGCTTGCTCCACCACTCCACAAAGTGGGAAGCAGGAAGGACAGATAGACATTGTACCTGCATTCGAGAATCAGACAGAACTGAAAGTCTCGCACTTGGGAAAGAACATCCGCTATGTGCCGTTGGAAACCAACGACTCATCGCTGGTAGGAGGAACGTATGGCATCAAGTTACAGAATGACATGGTGGTAGTGACAACTTCCGGTAATTGCTTGCTCTTCGACAAGCATACGGGGAAATTTCTGCGCAAAATAGGCAGTAAAGGACAAGGTCCCAAAGAGTATTTGGACAACATACCTTACATCCATCCGGAAACCGGTGACATCTATTTCAACCGTACACCCGAAAAGATGATACGATTCAACCGGCAAGGGGAGTTCTTGGGTGAACTGGAACTGCCTTTCCAATGGGACGAAGGATGCTATCTGAGCTTCCAAGGAAACCAAGCCTTTGCCCATCTTGCCCTGTGGAAAAACAAAATCTATCGGTTCGACACCGATGGTACGGCATTGGATTCCATCGCATTGCCTGCCAATAGAGAAGCGGACTTCAAAGATATCAAGCAACCTATCTCAATAGCAGGGCCACTAGGCGTACAGTTAGGTTCCGGACTCTTTGCTACGAATGGAATGTTTCTCATCCAATACAAGTCGGGCGAAAGACAGGATATCCTGCCCGTTCACCATCCTTCCATCTATGCGTATGGGGACGAGATGCGTTTCCACGAAGCCTACAATGATACAGTTTATGCCATCGAGGAAGGGCTGCTCACCCCCCGATGGATATTCCGGACAGGCGAATACCATTTCCCGAGAGAACTGTATGGCGATGTAGCAGAAAGCGAAAAGCGCATGGTTGTGACCTACGTTGGAGAAACAGAGGAACTTCTTTTCTTCGAATGTGCCAAAGGATGGTTTGCCCCAAAGAAGGTAGAGCTTTGCAATGGCATTTATCGGAAAAAGACCGGAACGGTGATGATAGGAAAGCGTAACGAAGGATTCACTGATGACTTGACACAGTTCATTCCTTTCAAACCTCTCACTCATTCCGCTCAAGGTGAATTTGCAGGTGCACTGAACATCGAGGACATCCAGAAATGGACAGAAGAACATCCCGAAGTAAAGTTGGAAGGTGCATTGGCTCCACTCAAAAACTTGGCGGATGATGCCAATCCGGTGGTGGTGATTGTGGAACCGTAAGAATAACGAATCATGAAGAAACTGATATTAAGTCTATTAATCTGTGCAGCATTGGTATCATGTTCGGAACCGATGAATGAGAACGGTCATGTGATAAAGGTGGACATTGAAGATGCCCGCCCGATGGAACTTTCTGATTTTGTGGAAAGCATCAAACTCATTCCATTGGAAACTACGGATGAAAGCTTGATAAAAGAGATCTGGCGACTGGTGATGCAAGACGGAAAAGTGTATATCCAGAATCACTTGCTGAACGTATTGGTGTTCGACGAAAACGGGAAATTCCTGTTGAGTACAGCCAAACGTTACGGACAAGGACCGGAAGATTACTATATGCTGAGAAGCATGGACATCACGGACGATGGGCTTATCAGTATCTATGAAGGTTTCCGGATTCGAGAATACGATATGAACTTGAACTTAGTCAACAGCTATTTCCCGCAATTGCCGGACTCCATCCATTCGGCACAAGAAATGCGAAAGCATATCAAGTTGGACAAGGACACTTATCTATTCCGGGATTATGAATACACTTCCTATTATTCGGTCCCGAAAGACAGTGTGTTCGGCATCAAGCATGAATATTATCATCCCAACTCTGCTGCCATTGTCAATAATTTGCGTCTGCTCAAGCATCAGGGAGAAATCTTTTTCTCGCCTACTTATATTTGCGACACGTTGTATCGGGTGAATCAAGTGGAGCATCGGATGGAACCGGTTGTTATCTTCGATGGTGGTGAAAATGACATCAATCTTGACGAATTGGCCTCAGACATGGGATTCCAATATTATATGGAATACATGATGAATACGGAAAAGATGTTCTTGTTGGATAAAATACACTTGCCGCATGCTGACTTCTGCTTCCTGGCGAATGTCAAGGACAAGAAAGGAGGAGTCTCCTATCAGGACAAGAACGGGAAGGTGACAACTTATACTTACTCGTATGATAAGACCTTCTTTCCCGTTCCTAATGCAATCCATGAAAACAAGTTGATCTATGCAGCCATGCCGGATGTTGTAGAAAGATGCATCGACGTTTCGCTAGTGGATGCCGAAAACTTGGAGCGTATCAAGAACCTGAAAGAGGACGACAATCAGGTGCTGGTCATTTATGAATTGAAGGATTGATGGGAAACGGACTTGGCGGATGATGCCAATCCGATAGCCGTAATTGTGGAACCTTGACAACAATACCATGAAGAAAAGACATTTAATCTTGGCCATTACTCTGCTGGTGATGACCGCTTGCGGACAGAAGGAAACCACTTCATCCGACCTTATCTATTTGAATTATCAGGAAACGGAAATTCAGGAAGAAGCACCGAAACTTTCCACGGTGTTGAAAGACATCCGCTATGTGGCTTTGGATACCAAGGACACCTGTCTATTGAACCGACCGACCAATATCACCTTGACGGACAAGTACATCGTGATGGACGGTGGACACGAAACGGAATGTTTTGTATTCGACAAAAAGGACGGAAAGTATCTCCGTACCATCGGCATGCGCGAAGACCCGGGACCTACGGGATATACATGGGCAACCTATCCGCTGTATGTCGTCGGCAATGAAATTGCGCTAAAAGCGGAGTGGGGAGACAAGTACAAGTTCTTTTCGTTGGATGACGGTAGTTTATTGAGAACGGTAGATGGAAAGATTGATGGTCGAATATGGCCGAATAGCTACCTTTATCCTTTGAACGATTCTATCATGCTGCAATATGACGAAAACCGCAAGGGTAATCGTAAGTATGGCTTGCAGATATGTACTTGGTCGGGTAATGTATTGAAAAAATTCCCTGCTACGAATAACTTTGAATGGGACAAGCGCATGGAATACCAAATCGGTTATCCCGATGAAATTCTCTTTCATCGATACAAGGGACATGTGTATTTCCAAGAGTTTACATCGGACACCATCTTCCGATTGAATGAGCAGTTGGAAGGTGAACCGGTCTATGTGGTGGGCAAAGGCGACCAAATACCTATGCCGGAGCTCCGGAACACACTGGAACAAAAAGAAAAGATGAAACGACTCATCAAGTTCGAATACACGATGGAAACCGACCGCTATCTGCTGATGATGGGTAACCGTTGGAACAATCAAGCCTGTATCTACGACAAGCAGACAGGAAAGACCATCCGTGTGGAAAGCGAAGCACCCATAGGCTTCACCAACGACTTGAACGGTTTCTTGCCATTTTGGCCCATCGGCCGCGGATGTGGAAGTGCACAGAATGAGGTGTGGGGCATACTTTCGGTGGATGAATACATGGAAGGTGTAGAACAAACCGGCAAGAATCCGCTAGGCATCGACCTTCAGTTTGATGACAATCCGGTGATTGTGATTGGAACGTTGAAATAAAGGAATAGATTAGTAGTAAAAAAACAGCAAAGCATGAGACATAACATTGGATGGATATTGACCTTTACGATTCTTTCGACTTGCTATCCTGTATCCAAGCAAGCATCGGAAAAGCAAGCGAGGACAACCGATAGCAAAGAATGGGTGACATTGTCTGCCGGGTATCCTGAGGAGAGAAACGGTCTGACACTTGACGAGTGGGCAGACACCGTGTTTTATGTCCGCTTGCAGTGTCCGGGTCTGACAGACGACTGCCAGGTGCATTACTTGGATAGCCTGATTCTGACATACGACAACCTGATGCTGAAGGCATTCAGTCCGGAAGGTAATTTGTTGTACCAACTTCCCAATACTTCGGGATGCATGGATGTGCTTGCCGAAGAATCGGCTTTCTATCTGTATAACTTCGAGGACGGAACCATCAAGAAATACAGCCTGGACGGAAAGGAACAGAAGAAAATTCGCCTGAGGGAAGAAATGGATACCTACGGACGAAACTTCGTGGCATTGAATGATACGCTATTTGCCATCAGCATGATGAATGTCGGCTATAATCCATACGAACTGTTCTTTGTAAACGGCGAAGGCCGTATGGTGCATCGCTTGAAGAACCGAGAACCTTTCCGACCGCAGAACAACGCATCCGTTCATAACTCGGTGTGGCATCATCGTCTGTTCAGAATCGAAGAGGGATGCCGGTACTATCCCTCGTATAGCGATACCCTGTATGAAGTACGACCGAACACCATACTTCGACCTGTCTTAACAGAAAACAAGATAACTAAGGTTCCACTGGAACACCGGTTGGAATATTCGGGGCAGCATGTCAATGACTATATAAAGGAATCGGTAGCCAAGAACTGGAATGCAGTACGGCATTTCGAAACCTCCCGATTCTGCATCATGGAGTATAAGGCAGGTGGGCACAACCTAAGCTTGTCCAATTACCTGATTTATGACAAGACGAACGGCAAGCTGCACCGGACAAACAACCGTCTGAATCTTGCACTGAAAGAAGCCGGTCGCCTACACTTCGGTATCTTCAATGATTACGATGGCGGATTGGCCTTTGCACCAAGTTCGCAATCGGGTGAATACCTGGTGATGGTAAATGCCAGCAAACAGCAAGGAGGACAAGAAACCCATCCGCACACGTTGTTTCAAACCGGAAGAACCCTTGGAGGAAAAAACTATCAGGTAAGGAGTGACGTATGGTCAGAAGAATCACACCGGCAACAATTGACGGCATTCTTCCGGGACTTTGACGAAAAGCAACATTCGATGCTGATGATTGTGAAACCTAAGAAGTGATAGCCATGATGCCAAACTGATAATTGTGGGAAAAGCGTTCTATGACATGTTGGAAGGGAGAGAGTAATGAGTTTCGTAATAAATTGAAAAGAGAATAATTTTTGATTGAATACGAGAAATTATTTACCTTTGTGAATGAATGTGTAATATAACAATTATGGCAAAGAGAAATATTCTAATTGAAAACGAAAGAAC
>JAFTTU010000141.1 GCA_017466635.1 Bacteroides sp. | reverse complement strand
TTGGCGCACCGGTTGTCGTTTCGGTGCTTTTCAAGAAACGACGGAATGATATGAACGAATGATGAAAGAAGAAACCATACGGATAGAGAATTTGTCAACCGGGTATTTCAGTAAAAAAGGGACCAAAGTAATAGCCCAAAACATCCGTGCTACCATTTCCAGTGGCGAGTTGACCTGTTTGCTTGGTGCCAACGGAGCAGGTAAATCTACGTTGTTGCGTACCTTATCGGCTTTCCTACGTCCGTTGAGTGGGGAAATCTGGATACGTGGGAAACGCTTGACTGATTATACCGATAAAGAATTGGCTACGGTCATCGGAGTCGTACTGACGGAGAAATGTCATCTTCGGAATATGACGGTTACCGAATTGATAGGTATGGGGCGAAGTCCATATACAGGTTTCTGGGGAACTCTGTCTGCTAAGGATAGACAAATTGTTTCAGAAGCCATCGCTTTGGTACGCATTGAAGACTTGAAAGAACGTATGGTACATACATTAAGTGACGGCGAAAGACAGAAGGTGATGATAGCCAAAGCTTTGGCACAGGAAACTCCCATTATATTCCTGGATGAGCCGACGGCATTCCTCGACTATCCAAGCAAAGTGGAAATACTGCATTTGCTTCATCGGTTGTCCAGAGAAATGAACAAGACCATCTTTCTTTCTACGCATGATTTGGAACTTGCTTTACAGATCGCCGACCAAATTTGGTTAATGGATAGGGAGAAAGGGGTGTTAGTAGGTACTCCAGAAGATTTGGCTATCGATGGTAGCTTGGAAAACTTCTTTTATCAACGGAAGGGGATTGCTTTTGAGAAAGAAACGGGTCTGTATCGCATCGACAATGAGTATTGGACGACGATATGTCTGGAAGGTACTTCCGAACGGAGTCCAATGGTTCAAAAAGCATTCAGAAGAAATGGTATTCGTGCGACTTCAGAAACTGATTCGGAGGTATCCGTGCATATCGATGAGGTTCACGAACAGTATATACTCAAGCTTAAAGGCAATGAATATTCCCGTTATTCGACCATCAAGGAATTGTTGCCTGGTGCATTGGAATTATTGAAAGATAGAAATACTTTGAAAAACAAATCAAATGATGAAAGATAAACCACGTATAATTGTAGCCGGAATAGGTCCGGGTTCTGTTAGTGACATTACACCTGCGGTTATTCAAGCCGTGAAAGAGAGTGATGTGATTATTGGATATAAATATTATTTCCAATTCATTACACCTTATTTGCGTCCGGACAGTCTATGTATAGATACTGGAATGAAACGTGAAAAGGTTCGTGCTATGCAGGCTTTTGAACATGCTGAACAAGGAAAGACCGTTTGCATCATCAGCTCTGGAGATGCTGGTATCTATGGCATGGCTCCGCTTATTTATGAAATGAAGAGAGAACGAAACAGTCAAGTTAAGATTGAAGTACTTCCAGGTATCAGTGCTTTTCAAAAGGCAGCTTCTTTACTGGGTGCGCCGATTGGGCATGATTTTTGCATCATTTCCTTGTCCGATTTGATGACTCCTTGGGAGAAAATAGAAAAACGGATTGAAGCGGCAGCCAAGGCCGATTTCATCACGGCTGTATACAATCCTAAAAGTGAAGGACGTTATTGGCAACTATATCGATTGAAAGAGATTTTCATGCAGGAACGGAATCCGGAAACTCCTGTGGGGTATGTGCGACAAGCCGGTCGTGAAGAACAAGAAGTACACATGACTACATTGGGTAATTTCGACCCGGAAGAAATTGACATGTTTACCATCGTATTGATAGGAAATTCACAGACCTATTTCTACGATAACAAGATGATTACTCCACGTGGATATTATCGGGAAGAATCGGGTAAGGATGCGAAAGGAATTGGACAAGAAATCATGATGGATAGTTTCCGGACAATCGCCAAGGAGTTGAAATATCCGGATATTCCATTAGGCAAGAAATGGGCTCTTCTTCATGCCATTCATACGACAGCCGATTTTGAAATGGAACGAATCATTCAGGTGGATGAGGGAGCTGTAGAAAGACTTCATCAAGCGTTCAAGGAAGGAAAAATAACTACCATCATTACTGATGTAACCATGGCAGCTTCGGGTATCCGAAAAGGGGCCATGGAACGTTTGGGTGTAGAAGTCAAGTGTTATTTGTCCGATGAGCGGGCGGTTGCTCTATCCAAGGAAAAGGGTATCACCCGTACACAAGCCGGTATTCGGTTGGCTGTTGCCGATTATCCGAATGCTCTCTATGTATTCGGCAATGCTCCGACAGCACTCATGGAACTTTGTGACCTCATCCGAAAAGGAAAAGCTGTTCCAGCAGGTATTGTTGCTGCACCAGTTGGTTTTGTCCATGTCTGTGAAAGCAAGCATATGGTGAAACCTTTTGTTCATATTCCGAAATTAATAGTCGAAGGCAGAAAAGGAGGAAGCAATTTGGCCGCTACGTTAGTAAACTCCATCTTATGTTTTGATGATGCAGAACAATTAAAACCTGGAAGAGATGTC
>JAFTTU010000014.1 GCA_017466635.1 Bacteroides sp. | reverse complement strand
ACTCTGTATCGGTTGTGGACGATGCAGCATATCCTGCTATGATGGCGGACATCAGGCTATCATTTTCGATGAAACTCGAAAGCCCAAAATCGTCGGCCAGAAATGCGTCGGTTGTCATCTCTGCGTACATGTCTGTCCGACTGGAGCCATTTCATCGACTAATCGAATAATGAAAATAAAATAGTTTTAATCTATGAAAACAACTTTAATGAAACATGAATTGATAATATCGCTAATATGCGTTTTGTTGTTTGGGGCTTGTAATGAGGAGCGTTTAGTCATGCATATAATGGATTTTAGGGTATAGATAATGAAAAAAGGCAATTAGAAGAATTTTCTAAATGCCTCATTTTTCAAATCTTAAAAAGTGATTCCGAAGCGATTCGAACGCTTGACCCACGCCTTAGAAGGGCGTTGCTCTATCCAGCTGAGCTACGGAACCATCCTTAATTGCGCTGCAAAGGTAGAGGTTTTTGTTGAAACGTGCAAGAAAAAAAGGAAATTTCTTTGAAAATAGAGTCAATCCTTGATTTTCTGTTTGTACATTTCGGCTCGTCCCAAGATGTCCTTCACAAAATTGTAGGTCTCACGGCCCCGGAAATAACCATTCTTGCATACAGGGTCGTTGAAGTATTCTTCGTTGCTCTTCAAGAGAATGTAGGCTTCTACATTGTTGTCCCATTTGTATTTGTCCTTACCGTACTTCTCGGCCAAGGCCATGGCATCGAATATGTGACCGATACCGGCATTGTAGGCTCCCAATACAAATTTAGTCTTTTCATCAGGATCGGTAACCTTGCTGAACGAACGGGAGAGTTGTGCCAGATACTTGGTGGCAGCCTTTACGCTTTCTTCCGGATTCTGTTCTTTTCCTTCCGGAACACCCATGGCACGGGCCGTTCTAGGCATGAGCTGCATCAATCCTCTGGCACCGACCCATGAAACGGCAGTACTGTCGAAGTTGGATTCGTTGTATGCCAAAGAGGCTATCAATCTCCAGTCCCAACCTATTTCGGAAGCATATTTCTTGAACAGATGGTCGAAGTGCGAAATCTTTCCGTCCTTGAGGGAGAGGATAGGACCATGTGGAAGACGTTTGCTTTGCTCGAAGTATTTCTTGGTACTGGCTTTGTAGGCCGGTGAGGTGGCATTGTCCTTATGCCATTGGTTGGCAGCCTCGCTCAGGAGTGGAGAGGTTTTTCTTACTGCCCAAGAAGCACGCTGGTCGAAGCTGACCGCCAGATGGATGTCCAAGTTCGAGTAATAAGTCTTGTTCAGACGAGCCAAGTCGTTGTCGGATATGGCATAATCGATGGTACCTTGGGATACTTGCATGAGCAAGTCTTCACTACTGATGCTGTCGTTTGTAACTTCATGAATCTTGATACCGCCTCCCAGTTCTTGGTCCAGATTGACGAGTCTTTCCAGATGCTTTCCCGGTTTGGCGTAGATATCCTTGCCTATCAAGTCTGTGACATTGGCCAAAGCTTTCTGTCCTTTCTTGCTGTTGCGTTGCACCAATACCTGATGGGTAATGATGTCTTCTCCACAGAACAGTACGCTGTCCTTGAATTCCTTGGTCATGGGAACGGGATAGGCGATGAGGTCGCCTTCGCCATTCAGCAACATGCGGACCAGCTCTTCAGTATCGGGAGCCGTCTTTATCTTCAGCTTCAGCCCGAGGGATTGGGCAAATTGCTTGGCCAACTCGTATTGGAAACCCATGGGTTCACCCCGATAGTCGAAGTAGGAAATGGAGCTGTTCAAGGTCAAGGCTACCAGTTCCCCACTGTCTTTCATTTGCGGAAGGTCGTAATGTTCCATGTCATTGACCGCTTGTTGTTGGGCCTTCGGTTGACAAGCCAACATGCAGATACATGCAAGTATCAGGATGGATATTTGTTTCATATCGAGGAAATAATTAAATTTGCATCAAAAGTAATAATAAATCATTTAAATATCAAGCATATGGTTAAGCACATTGTAATGTTTAAGTTGAAAGAAACTCTTTCAAAGGAAGAAAAGCAGGATGTAATGAATCGTTTCAAGGCGGCTATCGAGGCTTTGCCGGCAAAAATCGATGTGATTCGCAAGGTATTTGTAGGCTTGAATATCAACGAAGCCGAAGCATGGGACATTTGTCTGGAAAGTGAATTCGATACTTTGGACGACGTGAAGTTCTATGCAGCCCACCCGGATCATGTGGCTGCTGCCGGTATCTTGAAGGATGCCAAGTTGGATCGCGCTTGTGTGGATTATGAATGTTGAAAGATAAAATGAAGTTTTTCTGATAAATATTTGTGACTTTCGATTTAATGCTATATTTTTGTCGCCAATAAAAATAAAATAGTATGCAAAGAACTTCTACACATCATCATCACTTTCCTAACGATTGATTCGGTGGGCACGATGTTGTTGTAGTCAATGATATACGAAAGAGGCTTGCCGATAGTTGGTAAGCCTTTTTTATTACAAAGGAACAAAAATAAAAGAATGAATATATGCTGAGAATTGCTGTACAATCGAAAGGCCGTCTGTTTGAAGAAACGATGGCATTGTTGCAGGAAGCGGACATCAAGATTCCATCTTCCAAGCGAATATTGTTGGTACAATCTTCGAACTTCCCAGTGGAGGTGCTTTTCCTCCGCGATGATGATATTCCTCAATCGGTGGCCAATGGCATTGCCGACTTGGGTATTGTAGGTGAAAATGAATTTGTGGAACGCAATGAAGATGCTGAAATCGTGAAGCGTCTGGGATTCAGCAAGTGCCGTTTGTCACTTGCCATTCCTAAAGATGTGGAATATCCGGGCTTGTCGTGGTTCGAAGGGCGGAAGATTGCCACTTCCTATCCAGGCATTTTGGAACGTTTCATGCAGAAGCATGGTATCCATACGGATATTCACGTCATCACCGGTTCGGTAGAGATTGCCCCGGGCATCAGTCTGGCAGATGCCATCTTCGATATTGTAAGCTCGGGGTCTACATTGGTGAGCAACCGCTTGAAGGAAGTGGAAGTGGTGATGAAGAGCGAGGCTTTGCTTATCGGAAACAAGAACTTGTCGGAAGAAAAGAAGGCTATCTTGGATGAATTGATTTTCCGTATCGATGCGGTAAAGGCAGCCGAAGACAAGAAATATGTATTGATGAACATCCCGACCGACAAGTTGGGTGAAATCATCGAAGTGCTTCCGGGTATGAAAAGTCCTACCGTGATGCCGTTGGCTCAAGAAGGTTGGAGTTCTGTACACACCGTACTTGACCAGAAGTGTTTTTGGGAAATCATCGGTAAGTTGAAAGCATTGGGCGCTGAAGGTATTCTAGTACTTCCGATTGAAAAAATGATTATGTAATTATGAAAAAGATACTATATCCGAATAAGTCCGAATGGGCGGAAATGCTTCGACGTCCGGTATTGAACGTTGAGACACTTTTTGAAAACGTTGGAGCCATTCTGAAGGAGGTACGTATGAATGGTGACAAGGCGGTCTTGGAATACGAAGAACGTTTCGACAAGGTGAAACTGGAATCGTTGGCTGTAACTCCCGAAGAGATAAAGGAGGCAGAACTGCAAGTTCCTATTGAACTGAAGGTCGCTATCCTGTTGGCTCAACGAAACATCTATACGTTCCACAAGAAGCAGAAGTTCGAAGGCAAGAAGGTGGAAACCATGGAGGGTGTCATTTGCTGGCAAAAGGCAGTAGGTATCGAGAAAGTGGGCTTGTATATCCCTGGAGGTACAGCACCTCTGTTTTCTACCGTACTGATGTTGGCGGTACCAGCCAAGATTGCAGGTTGTAAGGAGATTGTCCTCTGTACACCTCCGAACAAGGAAGGAAAAATCAATCCGGCCATTCTTTATGCGGCTCAGGTAGCGGGTGTAAGCAAGATATTCAAGGCTGGTGGTGTGCAAGCCATCGGAGCCATGGCTTACGGAACAGAAAGTGTACCTAAAGTATACAAGATTTTCGGTCCGGGAAACCAATATGTCATGGCGGCCAAGCAACAAGTGGCTATGCACGATGTGGCCATCGACATGCCGGCTGGTCCATCGGAAGTGGAAGTGATAGCCGATGAAACCGCCAATCCGGCTTTCGTAGCTGCCGACTTGCTCTCTCAAGCTGAACATGGGGTGGATAGTCAGGTAGTCTTGATTACTACTTCCGAGAAGTTGCTCAACGAAGTGGAATACGAAGTACAGCATCAGTTGTCCCGTTTGCCTCGTTGGGAGATTGCTGAAAAGTCTTTGGCAAATAGCAAGCTGATTCTTGTGAAGGACATGGATGAAGCCATCGAACTGACCAACGATTATGCTCCGGAGCACTTGATTATAGAGACTCAAAACTATATGGAGCTGGCGGAAAAGGTGGTGAATGCCGGTTCGGTATTCTTGGGTTCCTATACGCCGGAAAGTGCAGGAGACTATGCATCGGGCACCAATCACACCTTGCCTACCAATGGCTATGCCAAGGCATATAGTGGTGTTAGTCTCGATAGCTTTATCCGTAAGATTACGTTCCAGGAAATCAATCGTGAGGGTATTCAGAACATCGGTCCGGCTATCGAAGTGATGGCTGCTCATGAGCAACTGGATGCTCACAAGAATGCAGTAACCGTTCGTTTGAATTCAATTAAATAAGTATGAGAACATTGAAAGAACTGACGCGTCCCAATGTGTGGGCTTTGAAGCCTTACTCATCGGCACGTGATGAATATAGTGGAGTAGAAGCATCGGTTTTTCTCGATGCCAACGAGAATCCGTACAATACTCCCAACAACCGTTATCCTGACCCATTGCAACGCGAGTTGAAGGCGTTGATTGCTCCGTTGAAAGGGGTGAAGGAAGAAAACATCTTCTTGGGCAATGGTAGTGATGAGGCCATCGACTTGGTTTTCCGTGCGTTCTGTCGTCCGGGAGTGGACAATGTCGTGGCTATCGACCCTACTTACGGCATGTATCAGGTATGTGCCGAAGTGAATGATGTGGAATATCGAAAGATGTTGCTCGATGTTTATTATCAGTTCAAGGCCAGCTCCTTGCTCTCGGCCATCGATGAGAACACCAAAGCCATCTTCGTTTGCTCGCCTAATAATCCGACAGGTAATAGCCTTTGCCGCAAGGAAATCGAATCATTGTTGAAGCGATTCGATGGCTTGGTGATTGTGGATGAAGCCTATATCGACTTCTCCAGTTCGGAATCGTTGTTGAAAGACTTGGATAAGTATCCGAATCTGATTGTCCTTCAGACCTTCTCGAAGGCTTGGGGATGTGCGGCTATCCGCTTGGGTATGGCATTTGCTTCGCCTGAAATCATTGCCATTTTCAACAAAATCAAGTATCCGTATAACGTGAACCGCTTGACCCAGGAAGAAGCCATCAAGGTGTTGCAACACCCGGAAACCATCAAGGGATGGGTGAATACCTTGCTTGAGGAACGTGCCCGTGTGATGGAAGAGTTTGTCAAGTTGCCATGTTGTGTGCGTGTATTCCCGACCGATGCCAACTTCTTCTTGGCGAAGGTATACGAAGCTACTCAGATTTATAACTACTTGGTGAGCGAAGGAATCATTGTCCGTAACCGTACCAACGTAGCTTTGTGTAACGATTGCTTGCGCATCACCATCGGTACAAAGGAAGAAAACGAAGCCTTGTTGGAGGCATTGAAAAAGGTGGAGGTAGAATGAAAAAGGTTTTGTTCATAGATAGAGACGGTACGTTGGTCATCGAACCGCCCATCGATTATCAGCTTGATGCCTACGAGAAGCTGGAGTTTTATCCGAAAGTATTCCGTAACTTGGGTTTCATCCGTAGCAAGCTCGATTTCGAGTTTGCCATGGTGACCAATCAGGATGGATTGGGTACTTCTTCATTCCCTGAAGACACCTTTTGGCCCGTTCATAACCTCGTAATGAAGACCCTCGAAAACGAAGGCATCACCTTTGATGAAGTGTTCATCGACCGTAGTTTCCCGGAAGACAATGCACCTACACGCAAGCCACGCACCGGTATGTTGGGTAAATACTTGAATAATCCTGAATACGATTTGGCGGGTAGCTTCGTGATAGGCGACCGATATACCGATGTGGAATTGGCCAAGAACCTTGGTTGTAAGACCATCTATCTTCAAGACGACAAGAGCGCATTGGTAGAAAAAGGGTTGGAGGAATATTGCGCTTTGGCTACCAAGGAATGGGACAAGATCGCTGAATTCCTTTTTGCCGGTGAACGGGTGGCGGAAGTTAGACGTACCACTAAAGAAACCGATATATATATAAAGGTAGACTTGGACGGAAGCGGAAAGTGTGACATTTCTACCGGCTTGGGCTTCTTCGACCACATGTTGGAGCAAATCGGCAAGCATGGTAGCCTCGACTTGACCATCCGTGTGAAGGGCGATTTGGGGGTGGACGAGCATCACACCATCGAAGATACCGCTTTGGCCTTGGGTGAATGTCTTTCGAAAGCCTTGGGTGACAAGCGAGGTATCGAACGTTATGGTTATTGCCTCCCGATGGACGATTGCTTATGTCAGGTAGCCTTGGATTTCGGAGGCCGTCCGTGGTTGGTATGGGATGCCGACTTCAAGCGTGAGAAGATAGGGGAGATGCCTACGGAAATGTTCCTGCATTTCTTCAAGTCGTTGAGCGATGCAGCCAAGATGAATCTCAACATCAAGGCCGAAGGTCAGAACGAGCATCACAAGATAGAAGGAATCTTCAAGGCGTTGGCCCGTGCCATCAAGATGGCGGTCAAGCGCGATATCTATCATTTCGAAGTTCCTTCCAGTAAGGGAAGCCTATAAAAATGAAGAATGAAGAACGAAAAATGAAGAATCGCCATCCGTAAGGTAATTCTTCATTTTTCGTTCTTCATTCTTCATTATATTATAACTCTTCACATTCCTTCAACCAGAGTGTAGCGCAAGCATCACTCGGCATGCGCCAGTCTCCACGCGGACTCAATCCTACAGAACCTACCTTCGGACCATCCGGCAAGCAAGAACGCTTGAATTGTTGTTGGAAGAAACGACGGCAGAAAGTAGTCAGCCACTTCTTGATGGTTTCTTCATTGTATTCTCCACGGAAAGCGGTACATGCCAAGAAGTAAATCTTGGACGGACGGAAGCCGAAACGCAAGAAATAATAGATGAAGAAGTCATGCAATTCGTACGGACCTACCAAGTCTTCGGTCTTCTGCTTGATGTTTCCTTGTTCGTCGGCAGGAATCAATTCCGGGCTAATCGGAGTATCCACGATATCGAGCAATGTATTGCGTGATTCGTAATCCACACCATTCTGTGCTACCCAGTTTACCAGGTATTTCACCAAGGTCTTCGGGATGCTTCCATTCACACCATACATCGACATGTGGTCGCCATTATAGGTCGCCCAACCCAATGCCAGTTCCGACAAGTCGCCGGTACCGATTACGAGGGCATTTACCTTGTTGGCAAAGTCCATCAGAATCTGTGTACGTTCACGAGCCTGACTATTTTCATAAGTCACATCGTGCTTGGTCATATCATGGTCGATATCTTTGAAGTGTTGGATACAAGCATCCTTGATACTGATTTCATGTATGGTGATACCGAGGGAGGACATCAGATGCAAGGCATTGTTGTATGTACGGTCGGTGGTACCGAAGCCTGGCATGGTGATACCAACGATACCCTTTCTTGGCAAGCCCAGTTTATCGAATGTCTTCACACAAACGAGTAAGGCGAGGGTAGAGTCAAGACCTCCCGAGATACCCACTACTACGGTCTTGCAATTGGTATGGATAAGTCGCTTGGCCAATCCCATGACCTGTATTTCGAATATTTCTTCGCAACGTTGGTTTAATGTTTCGCCCTTTGGCACAAACGGACGGGCATCAATAGTACGGGTCAATATCAAATCACGAAGGTTTACCAATTCTGTATTCACATGGATAGCAGCCTCATCTTTGTAAGCAGCCATATTGGCCGTAAAGGTAGTATTGGTACGACGTTCGTTGCGGATACATTCCACATCGATTTCACTAATGATGAGCTGTTCTTTCAAAGAGAAACGTTCGGCCGATGCCAATAATGTACCGTTTTCGGCTATCAAGCCATTACCGCCGAATACCACATCGGTAGTCGATTCACCAAAACCGCACGAACTCAAGACATAACCGCTCAAGCAACGGGCTGATTGTTGGGCTATCAATGAACGGAGGTATGTATGTTTACCAATCGTTTCTACATCGGCAGAAAGGTTGAAGATGATTTCTGCTCCCTTCAAGGCCAAGGAAGAACTTGGAGGAATAGGCGCCCAAAGATCATCGCCCAGTTCGATGCCGAAACAAGTTTCCGGTGTATCGAAAATCAAGTTGTTTCCAAAAGGAACATTCTGTCCGCAGAGGCGAATGGTCGTTTCGGTATGTGAAATGGCTGATGTGAACCATCGTTGTTCTGCACTTTCCTTATGATTAGGGAGATAAGTTTTAGGCACTACGCCTAGAATTTTCCCCTTTTGTAAGGCCACGGCACAATTCATCAGTGTGGAATTGATGCTTAATGGCATTCCCACAATCGAGATGATGTCCATCTGACGGGTATTGTTCATGATTTGCATCAAGGCGATTTCGGCTTCTTCCAGCAGAAGTGTCTGACCGAACAAGTCGGCACATGAATAACCGGTGATGCACAATTCCGGGAAAACGATGATTTGTACACCCTTACCATCGGCTATGGCGATTTGGGTGTCAATTTGCTGAGCATTGAATTTGCAATCTGCTACCTTCACGGCAGGTATGGCAGATGCCACTTTTACGAAACCATATTTCATATAGATATGATATTAAAGGTTATAATGATGCAAAAATAATCATTCCTCATTGAATACAGCCAGATATGAAAGAAAATTTAGAAATAATTCGAGAAAAGTTTGCAGATATCTAAAAAGTCTCTATCTTTGCAAATGAAGATTAATTGTAACAATTCCAATTCTGAAAGAGAGGTATTAATGAAAACGTATGACTATCTATTAAGCTTTAATGTCAAACCTTCCGTGCAGCGCTTGGCTATCATGGATTATTTGTTGACACACCGCACGCACCCCTCTATCGAAGAGATTTATTTAGCCCTGTGCGATGATATCCCGACCCTTTCGAAAACAACGGTATACAATACGCTGAAGTTGTTTGTAGAACATGGTGCGGCACAGATGCTGACTATCGATGAAAGAAACGTATGTTACGATGGAGACATTTCTTTCCACTCCCATTTCTTGTGCAAGCAATGCAACAAGATTTATGACATTCCGGCTACTTCGGCTGATGAGAAAATTAGAGAAATGTCAGACGATGGATTTGAGGTAAGTGAAATTCACCAATATTATAAAGGTATCTGCCCTACTTGCCGACAAGAATTCGAACACCAAGGAAATTAACTGATAAAGAAAATATTGACTAACTGATTAAAACTAGAGAATTATGGCAAAGAAATTTATTTGTACCGTTTGTGGTTATATTCATGAAGGTGATGCAGCTCCTGAAAAGTGTCCGTTGTGTAAGGTTCCAGCTTCTAAGTTCAAGGAAATGGAAGAAACAGCAGGTGGCTTGCAATTTGCTGACGAACATGTGATTGGCGTAGCTAAGGGTTGCGACGAAGAAATGATTAAGGACTTGAACAACCACTTCATGGGTGAATGTACAGAAGTAGGTATGTACTTGGCTATGAGCCGTCAGGCTGACCGCGAAGGCTATCCTGAAATTGCAGAAGCTTTCAAGCGTTATGCATGGGAAGAAGCAGAACATGCTGCTAAGTTCGCTGAATTGCTCGGTGATGTGGTTTGGGACACCAAGACTAACGTTGAAAAGCGTATGAATGCTGAATGTGGTGCTTGCGAAGACAAGAAGCGCATTGCTACTCGTGCTAAGCAATTGAACCTCGATGCTATTCACGATACAGTTCACGAAATGGCTAAGGACGAAGCTCGTCACGGTAAGGGTTTCGAAGGTTTGTTCAACAGATATTTCAAGAAATAAACATTGCTTTTAATGGTTGAAGAGGGGAGTGGGAGTTTTTCTTGCTCCCCTCTTATTTTGTGACAAAAAACGCTTCATGAAGCGAAGGCTTGCACTTGCGGGAGTGTAGGCCTCTACATGCTGAAGCGTGTGCCGATGCTTCAGTATGTGTTTTCGGAATCATACCCTATGTCCAAAGCTTTGCGAAGAATCTAAAACATTCACTTATCATTATTACGTAAACACATTACATTCATTGCACCAATATCCTAACATACAGATAATCAATACCCATTTGGTGTAATGAAGATGTAATCTCCATTGCACACATTACACCAAAACTTTATTGATACACAAGCTATTAAATGATTGGTGTAATGAGTGCAATGTATTTGAACATAACTGAAAATACTGGTACTTCTTGGTTAGGAAAAAGTCCCGATTTTATGATGTTAAAACATGGAAAAAGTCCCGATTTTATAGGTATAATATACGGAAAAAGTCCCGATAAGTGTTGCAAATACAAAATATAATCCATATTATTGCTCTCAAAATGAATACGTTATGCTATATCGGAAGTTTGCAGTTCATATTGAGGATTTTTTGCGTCATGAACCCAAGAAGATTTTGTTGGTGAATGGAGCTAGACAAATAGGAAAGTCTTATTTGATACGTTATGTCGGTAAGATGATTATGAGAATTTGACAGTTCTGCCAATTGAGATAAAGTCTGGTAAGGATTGCAAAGTTCATAGTGCCCTCGACAGATTCTTGCAAACTTCGGATTATCATATACAGAAAGCTGTGGTATTGAGCAATGCACGTGAGGTGTCTGAGAAAGACGGAGTGTTGTATTTACCTATTTATTACTGTATGTTTTATGAGCGGGACAAGAGAGCCGATGAATCGGAGTTGATTATACCTGAAATAATACTATAATTGGCCGTCATTGCATACACTCTTTGGATGCTTTCTCATCGAAAAACGCTTCAGCTGATAATATCCACTTCTTCAGTATGTACCTTCATTTCAAATGCCTATATTTCAAAAAGAATGAAGCAAATGAAGGTATGAAGTTGGAGGATGCTACATATTGCGAATGAGTTTTTTCCACATTTCTTCATTTATATTTTTGTTTTCATCAAACTATTGTCTACATTTGTGGTGATTATCGCTTGAAGTGTCGGGCATAATCATTTTGTGGGAAAATATTAGCGTTTGCTATTATTCTATAAATCGTCTGTTGAAACTTAGGAACTTTCAAGAATATACGGTTAAGAATAAGTTGCAGATGCCTACGTATAGCGTAGGTGCATCTTAATTCTTTGTATATTCGGGTATCCTAAGACCTCAACAGACAAGGGCATAAAAGATGTTATCTACGCTTCTTTTATACCCGAGGGACTTAGGATACTGCTTTCTCTTTTACTTTCCTTGTTTAAACTTGATTATTAACAACTTAATCTATTATAGACATGAAGAAACTGGTATTGTTTGTCGTGTTGTCCATTGTGACAAATGGTATAGCTTTTGCACAGTTGGCAAAGTCTTCGAAAGCAGAATTGAATAACAAGGCTGCACGCCCTAAAAACGAATATGTTTACAGGCAAGATGTTCCACCACAAGGTATGGAAAATTATCTTTTTTCCCTTTATCATTATAATGGAAAGAAGACTTATAATTTGAGAAATTTAGTTCTAAGTACCTCTTCGGGTACAGTAAAGTCATTAAAAATAAACCCTTCAGGCAGTTCTTTTGCAGTACTTACTCAGAAAGGTGATAAGTCTGAAGTTTGTATTTATGACCTTTGGAAAGCAAAACGTGTGTTGCACGAGTTTAAGGAAGTTGTAAACCCTACAGCTGTGGCTTATACTTCTGATGCTAGACAAATCATATTGGCTCATGAACAAGAATTGTTGTTTTTTGATGCCCGAACTTTCGAACTAATGAAACGAATGGATATGCCATTTAAAGTTGATAAGATGGTTGTAAGTTCCAACAATTATTTCTTGGCAGCTTCTGATGGGCAAAATGTTTCAGTCTGGAACATGGAGAATGGAAACTTACGTAAAGAATTTAATTTTGACACTTCTGTAAACAGTTTTGACTTTTCGGATGATTGTTCCATGTTCGCTTTGCTGACTGAAGACGGGCTCTTGTCTACATACGATACCGCACAGTTCTTTATCTTGCAGAGTTATGATGCAGTAGGAGATGCGCTCCACTGTTCTTTTCATCCTGACGGCAAATATATTTCAGTAGTAAGTGGCCCTTCAAGAATTGCTATACTCAACTTGATGGATGATGAAGAACGGGAATATATAGATAATGTAAATGAAGGAATTACAGAGGCTCTATTTGTTAAAGATGGAAAGGAACAAATCTTTTTGGCTTACAATACAACTAATTCTATAACTTATAAGTTGATGAGTGAATTAGCTCCATTTTATACAAAGTTGTTGGAGGATGAGTTGGAAACACGGATGAATGAGTGGATGAAACAAATGCCTAATGAAACATTGGAAGAATATAATCTTCGTGTAACTGAAGAAAACCGAAAAAAACAAATGCGTCTGTTTGAAGATGAAATTGCAACTCGCATGGCTGAAAATTTGGTACAGATGTCCGAGATTACTTTAGGAAACTATAATCCGGACTCTCATATGTTGGCTGTCAATTTTGACAATATGCCTACTATTTATCTTGAAGTTCCATCAGATGAAATCAATGATTTTACGAGTCCTCAGAACTTGGAATTCCGTAATACCAAGTATGGATTGACAAAAAAAGATAAGTTTGAATTGATTTACGCAGACATATATAATAACATGTCCGGTAAGACTTATACATTCAATAATCTTGAGCGACAATCATTGGACTTTTTGAAATCCGATGATAAGTTTGTACCGTTAGAAGTTGTTCAACAGTCTAATATGGATGAACTTAAACTTCAGGAAATTAAAGATAATATAGTAGGATTGGCTAAACAAAAGAACACTATATCAGATCATACAAACATTTCTGTAAATGCTAAGGTCGTGTCTGATATAGATGCCGATGGAAATAAGATGATGAATTATATTATCGATTTTTCTTATCAAGTAGAAAAGGGTTTCTCAGGACAAGAAGATTTTGGACCGGGAAAATTTAAGGTTGAAGAATCCGGTGCGGCTTTATCTATGTTGGATATTATTAAAACAGCTTTTGAAACCGAATTTGCACCTTATGTTAAAGAAGGTAAGAAGTTGATAGTGAAAACAACAGGTATGGCGGATGCACTTCCCATTCATAGGAAAATTGCTTATGATGGATGTTACGGTGATTTTGTAAATGAACCGATTTATAAGAATAATGATTTGAGTAACATAACCGTAACACAAGCAGATGGCATTACGGAAAATGAACAGTTGGCATTCCTTAGGGCGGTTGGAATGGAAAAACATATTACTATGAATATACCAAGTTTTTCTACAATGAATACGGATTATCGTCACTATATCAAATTGACAGAAGGTAAAGGCGGTGAGTACCGTAGAATTAGTGTTGAACTGACTTTTGTTGGGGCATTCTAAATAGAGGAGGTATATAATGAAGGAAAAGATATTGATATTGTTGTGCTTTGTTTTCTTTGTCGGGGAGAACATTGTGTGTGGACAGACTCTTGAACGTGCTGAAGCCGAATATGTGAAGTTTAACAGTATGCGACTGCAAGGAGGTACGAAGGAAGATATGTATTCCGTTCTTATGCAATGTTATAATGATTATGTGGAAGTGGTGAAAGGTAATTCTTCAGATTCGCCCGAATACAATCTTGCAAAAAGAGGATTAAGGAATATTCATCCATTTCTTCAAATGGCTGCCGCACATTATTCAAGCAGAGGAAACAATAATGTGGCATTGACGTTTGTGCAAGCCTATATGGATATTCCATTAATGGCAGAGTTTAAAGGAGAATCTTTCACTCGTGACAATCAGTTCCCGACAATGGCTTATATTGCTGCTGCAGGTTCTTTCAATAGGGGTAATTATAATAAATCGATAGCCTATTTTGAAGTTTATCTTGAAACGGAAGATAAGAAAATGCGTCAGGATGTCTATACGGGTATGGTCGATGCTTATAGAAAACTTGAAAAATATGAATATGCTATTGAGGTTCTAAATAGGGCTACAATGGAATATCCTAATGACTTCGAATTGCTTAAAAAGGCAATTAACATTTGTCTGGATATAGATGATCAGGACAATCTACAAAAATTTATAAGCAAAGGATTAAAATTGAATCCTAATCATGAAGCCTTACTTTTAAATCAGGGACTTCTTCATGAAAGGAAATCAGAATATCAGAAAGCTTTGAATGTATATAAAAAGTTGGATGCCGTAAAACCAAATCAACTAAAAGTATATCAGCATATTGCTGAAAACTATTTCAATTTGGGCGTTTTGTATTATAACAAGGCAGATATGGAATCTAATGAAAATATTACTAAGAAATATAGACGCCAATCAAATGATTATTTTGCGGGAGCAGCGGCTACCTTGAAAACACTAACTGTTAGTCGACCGGATTTACTTCAATATTCACAAGCACTGGCTGTAGCTTATAGTTGTTTGGGAAATACGAGTGAATTGGATAAAATCAATAGAACTCTATCCGATGTGGGTGTGGAAACAGTTGCAGAAAACGTTGTTCCTCAGTATGTTTCTAACAAGTCTGTCAAACAAAATGTAGTAAAACATGAAATAGAGAATAATGTTATACCTGATTGGCAGAAATATCTCAAGAACTATGTGGAAAGTAACATGAAGAAATGGATGCTGAAAGGGGAATTTGAGAATAATGCTGCATATCATTCCAGAGTAACTCAACAAAATCAGGATTTGAAATTACAGGAATTGATGGCTCAGGCGGAAACGGAATATATAAAGACTTATGCAAAGAGTATTCGGCTTAATGATATGGTATTGAATTCTTATGATGCAGATCATGAGACATTCAAGATAGGAAGTCGGTATGGTGATTTGGTATTGTCTGTCCCCAATCAAAATAATGAAGCCATCGTATTTAAAAACAGTTGGAGTGGAATGCAGTTTAAAAATAGTCAATTCTTTATTAATAATGAAGGATTATTGGCCTTAAAGGAATTGTTGTTCGTAACTCCAACAGGTAATTCATATTTGTATGATGCAACTCAAACTGCAACTTATGTTCCTTATGAAAATAAAGTAGGAGATTTTGAATGGAATAATCCTAAAGAGGATGTTTATGTTGTCACGAAGTCGGATGTTGATGTAAATATTCCTGTAGCGGGTCAGGTGAATGAAAAAACATTTGCCATCATTATTGCTAATGAGAATTATACCAAAGTAGCTAAGGTTCCATTTGCAGAAAATGATGGTAAGGTATTCAGTGAATATTGCGAGAAGACGTTGGGCATTAAGAAGAATCATATCTTTACACGATTGAATGCTAGCTATGGAGACATGCTTGATGTAATGGATAAGATAAGGGAAAAGGCAATTGTTCGTCAAGGAGACATCAATGTTATTTTTTATTATGCAGGTCATGGTGTGCCTGATGAAGCTTCCAAAGAAGCATATTTAGTTCCAACCGATGCCAATGCCAAGCGAATGAATGCTTGTTTCTCCCTGAATCAACTATATAAAGAATTGGGTGAACTGAATGCAAAATCCGTATTTGTATTTTTGGATGCTTGTTTCAGTGGCGCAACACGTGAAGGCACCTCTGTGAATGAAGGAAGTCGTGCTATTGTAGTAAAGCCGAAACCCAATCTTCCCCAAGGAAATACGGTTGTATTCAGTGCAGTAAGTAATGAACAGACTGCCTTGCCATATAAAGAAAAGTGTCATGGTATGTTTACTTATTTCCTTTTAAAGAAGCTACAGGAATCGAAGGGTAATATAACATTGAAGGAGTTGAAGGATTATCTTTCAACACAAGTATCAATCAATTCAGATGAAATTAATGATAAGATTCAGACACCTACTGTGAATACATCGGTAAGCTTACGGAACAGTTGGGAGCAAATGAAATTGAACAATAAATAAATAGTGTAACATGAAAAAATTATTATTAAGCTTAATCCTACTATTGAATGCTTGTAATTTGCTGGCACAGAATATAGTGAAGGGAACAGTGGTTGACAAGGATGGGAATCCCATTCCTGGAGTCAAGGTAGAGATTAAAGACGGTACGGAATCCACCATTACGGAATTGGACGGTACTTTTGTATTGGAAACGGCAAATCCAGCCAAGAAAGTCACAGTTCATTATGCCGGTATGCAATCGAAAGACCAGAAGATTAAACCAGATATGATTATTAAAATGTCTACTTCCAATTGGTGGAATGCCAAACCGGATAAGTATTCTTGGATAATTTCCGCTCAAGGAGCATTCCCTGAAGAAGGAGTTAAGAATCCTTCTATCGGTTTGATGGTAGGCAGGGTAAAAAACTTTGGATGGTATTTGAAAGGTGTATATAGCAAAGGTGAATCAACGGATTGTGATTATGTTAGCTATCCGGAAGAATCGGATATGGTAAGCTATTGGACAACCGGAAAGGACAAACGTAGCTACTATGCAATTACTGCCGGTTTTTTATTTCGGTTAGGATGTCCTGTTCATGTATATGCTGGTGCTGGTTATGCTAACCGGCAGGTTGCTTGGCAATTGGCGGATGGGGCATATGCGAAAAATTTGGATTATTCCTATGATGGAGTAGTGGCCGATTATGGATTGATGTTGCAATTGGGTAAGTTTTCCATTAATGGAGGTGTTTTGATGAATTGTACTGGCAATGGCTGTGAATTTGTTGGCAATGTCGGTATTGGTATTTGTTTCTAACAATAATGTAAAAAGAACGGATTATGAAATCAATACAATATTATTTATTATTGTTGGTCACCTGTCTGCTGTTTAATGGCTGTCAGGAAGTAGAGGAACCTTTGAATACTGTTCCTACAGTTGTGACGGATGATGTGGAAAAAAATTATGCTGAATTTGCTTATTTTTCTGGAAGTGTATCAGCAAAAGGAAATTATTATTTTTTAGTTTCTACTTTTGATGATTTGACTGAGGCTCGACAAGTGGATGCCTATGGGTATAAGGATGAAACAGGTAAATGGGTTTGTCGTGCGGAAGTGGGTGATCTTTCTCCTTCCACAACTTATTATGTTGCATTATGTGCAACGGATGGTCGTAGTGAAGTCCGTGGAAATATTGTTTCTTTTACTACCAATGGCTTCTTGGAAATTGAATCTGTAACTAAGGATGAACAATCGATTCGTTTTGAAGAAATAGGAGTATATGTAACAAATATGAATAATGGCATAAGTCATGGTAATGTGAAAGCATTGATTAGAGGTGGCTACTCATATTCATTGGAGAAAGACATTACGTTGCAAGAACCTGCTTATGTGTATGCTTATGCTCCATATAGCGGAGAAAGTAAAAAAGAGTCTCTTGAAGATGTGGAAGTATGGGCAAATGGTATGACTGATTGTTTGTATGGCAGATGCGAAGTCTCACCTGAAAATTTGAAAGCGAATATTCAGATGCAATCCGCTATGGCTAAATTGTGTTTTGTTATATCGACCGACAGCAAGGAACTGGTAGGAGTCGAATCAATAAATCTTCGTAATATTTGGAGTAATGGTGTAAGCTCGAACGCTCTTTCGACAAGAGGAAAGTTGGATTTGACGTCTGGAAACATAACTTGGAATTCAGATGACCTCAGTGATGGTTATTTTGTGAAAGTGAGTGATGGAGTAATTAAAGAAGGAAGTTCGGTAACGGTTGAAATGAATGTAATACCCGCCTCGTTTGATAATGGTGAAGTCGAGTTAAATTTGTATGTCGGGAAGATGATAACAGTTTCTATTGCAGCTTCCACTTGGGAGAAAGGAAAGAGCTATGAAATCCCTATTCATTTAGAATTGGAACCTAAAGAAGCAAAAGTCGGAGACTATTTCTATCATGATGGTACTTGGTCTTCAGAATTGGATGAATCAAAAGAATGGGTAGGCATCGTGTATGCTTTGAGCAAAGAAAGAGGAGATAGCATAGATGTGTCTTTGGAGTCGTCAATGCATGGTCGTGTGGTGGCTTTGAAAGATATAGGTATTTCCATTTGGGGAACAAGTGAAAATGTTTATGAGGAAATGATAATGCAGAAAGTTCCACGAATGAGTGTAGCTCAAGGTGGAGGAACAATTGTTGGTAGAATTTATGCAAGCTATCTTCCTATAGATGGAAGAGAAAGGTATAAAGATAATATCTCTAATAATATTGAAAAAATACCTTATAATTATGAGGTATGGCCCAATAGGTCAACAAGCGATATGCTACAGTCTTGGGAAGCCTTTTTATATGATTACAAAGGTGAATCGTGGTCACACTATTATGGCTATGGTGACACATCTGCAGCCATGTGTTATGCCTATCAGACTGGAGATATTAAAAGTTGGTACTTACCTGCTATCGGTGAACTAACCCGTTTGGCAATGGCTCAAGCTTATGGAGTTTTGCAGAAGAATGGTTTCACTCCATTGGAAGGAGAGTATTGGTCTTCTACCCCTAGTTCCAAGAATAGTGCTTGGTATTATGCAACAGAAAACGGGTATGTGGGCGATGCAGATTTACCTGTAGTAAAGAATATACGTCCAATCGTTTCTTTCTAAATTTTAGCTTATTAGTAAATAAGTGAAAAAATGAAGACATATTTGGTGATAATATTAGTCTTGTTTATACCTTTTGGACTTCATGCCCAAAAGGTACGCAATGTGTGTGGAGAGTTCACTTACTATGCAGAACAAAATCAATCTCCAGATGAGGCCAAGCGTAATGCTTTGGAATATGCAAGAATAAATGCAATCCAAAAAGAATTTGGTACCGTCATTACACAAAATACCATGCAGGAAGAAACAGCTTTGGATGGAAAAGAAAACAGTTTTTTCTCGCAGTTGAATGCAAGTGAAGTAAAAGGGGAATGGTTGGAAGATGAGGGTGAACCTAAGTATGAACTATCATTTGAGCAAGATATGATGGTTGTGAAATGTAGCGTCTGTGGAAAAGCACGAGAAATTACCAACGATGCAGCAGAGTTTACTGCCACTATTCTTCGAAATGGTACAGAAAGCAGATTCGCAGATACCCGTTTCCGTGAGAACGATGATATGTATCTACACTTCAAATCGCCGGTTGATGGTTTTGTTGCTGTGTATGCAGTGGATGAATCGCTGGATGTCAGTTGTCTGTTGCCTTATCAGTATGATACAGATGGACAGCAGCAAGTGAAACACAATGAGGAATACATATTTTTCTCCATAAATGAGGCAAAAGAAGGGGCAGATTTGGTAGATGAGTATCAATTGGTTTGTAATGAAGATATTGTGAGAAACCGAATTTATGTCATTTTTTCACCCAATTCTTTTACTAAAGCTGTAGATGAGAAAGTTAGTGATACATTGCCTCGTCAGTTGAAGTTTGATGTTTTTCAGAAATGGCTGACAACCAGACGTAAACGAGACATACAAATGGGGGTTAAAGTAATGCATATAGATATAAGAAAATAATTGTTTAACGTAAAATTCGAATGTGATTATGAAAAAAGTAATTATGTTGCTGATGGCACTTTGTTTGTTAACAATAAATGCAGATGCCCAAAACAAAACTTTGGAAAAAGCTCGCAAAAAAGAGTACAAGACAAAGATTAAAGAGTACAAAAAAGAAAACTGGAAATTATTCGGTAGTTCGAGAAGTCTTGATGTGGCTTTATTGACTCACTATGACAAATTGAATAATTTGGGTGAAGACGGACATGAAGTCGTAGGTATTGCATCCAAATTCAAGTCAAAGAATGTAGGAAAACAAATGGCAATCAATAATGCTTGTCTGACATATGCACAACAAGCTGGTAGTCAAGTGAAAGGTCGTATTGTAAGCGATATGGCAGGAGATGGAATTGACGCAGATGCTGAATTTGATAACTTTTATGCAGCTTACGAAAGATTGGTTGAAAAAGAAATAAAAGGGGAAATGAAAGAATCCTATAGTATAATACGTGACAATGGTGATGGTACTTCTGAAATGCAAATCTATTTCATTGTGAGCGAAAGTGCAGCAAGCAAAGCTCGTATTCGTGCTATGGAAGAAGCGGCCAAAGAAAGTGCTGCCGCACAAAAATATGCCCAAAAAGTGGCTGATTTTGTTCGTGAAGGATTTGAGGAATGATTTCAATGATAGAGAACAAATGAAAAGGCTGTTGACATTTTTTCTTTTGGCAGTTATGGCAGGTATTATTCCTGCCATAGCTCAAAATGAGCGTTCGTCATTCGAGGAATTCAGAAAGGAAGTGAGAGGTAATTTTCAAAATTTCAGAAAGAAGGTTTTTGAAGATTATGATAAATATTTGGATGGGATTTGGAAAGAATATAATGCATTTAAGGGTGAAGAAAGAAATCCTATACCAAAACCTAAACAAGTGCCAGTTTCTGAGAATGCTGAACCTTTACCGTCTCAATCTCCTAAGATGTCGCCCAAAAAAGAACCAGAACCTCAAATGACAACATCTGATAAAATTTACTATTATGGTCTTGAAATTGCTATGCCTTTCATAGAAATATCTAACACACTTCCGAATGGGAAAAATCAGAAGGATTATGCCAAACTATGGAAGATTTTCTCACATCACAAAATTGAAAGACATGTGCTGCCAACATTATTGCAGACTGCCGAAGACTGTAATTTCAACGATTGGTTTACATTTGATTTTGTCCGCCAATATGTAAATACGTTTTTTGATAAAGAATCATCTGGTACACGAATTTCATTGTTGCATTATTTGATGAAACATGCAGGTTACGATGTACGAATCGGCCTGAAAGAAGAAGGAAATCCCGTCTTGTTTGTTGCATTTGAACAAAAAGTATACGCCAGAGGATATTGTGTCTTTAATGATACTCCTTATTACATATTTTATGATATAAAGGATGAACAAGATGTTTTAGGAAGCAGTAGATTTTATACATGTGACATCCCTGCAAATATTGATAATGGTAAAAAGCTTGATCTTCTAATTAAAAAAAATATCATGATGCCTGATATGCCTGAAACATATCAATTTAGTTATAAAGATTTGTCAATCCAAGGCACATTAAATGCTAATGTAATACAAATGCTACATCATTATCCACAAATGCCTGTTGAATGTTATGCAAAATCCATTATAGATACAGAACTTCGTAAAAATATTGTCCGACAACTTAAGATTCAATTACAGGCTATTTCTACTAAAACAGCTATAGATACGATTTTGCAATTTGTACAGTATGCCTTTCAATATGCAACAGATGATGAACAACATGGATTTGAAAAACCTTATTTTTTTGAAGAGATTTTATATTATCCAAAGTGTGACTGTGAAGACCGGTCTGTCTTTTATTCATATCTTCTATGGGAAGTTTTGAACGTAGAGAATCATTTGATTGAATATCCAGGGCATGAATGTGTTGCAGTATATCTTGAAAATCCGATAAATGGACATGGATATCGTTATGACAATAAGACTTTTTACATTTCAGACCCAACTTATATAGGTGCCACGACGGGGATGTGTATGCCCAATTATATAGATAATAAACCGAAAATTGAATTGTCTCGATGATTCATTATGATATGAATGAAAATAACAATGAGAAAATAAACATTATCGTAGAACTATGCATGAAGAGGAATACGGCATTAATCTATTTGCGAAACTTGAGTGAATAAGGTATGGAAAATTATGTATGTCCTATCGTGGAAATGATAGAGATACAGGTAGAACAAGGCTATTCTACCAGTGGGTATGATGGAGGCATGAAAATTCCAGATTGGGAGACTATTTGAGGGCGTGGTTGGCAAATATAGATATCTCTGTGAACCCGTGAAGGGTGTGAAGGGTGATTCTGAAACTATTTTAATTGTAAGCTTTGAATTCCTGTTTTGGTATACAGGTATTCATTAATCTATAAAAGATGCGAAAAATATGATAAGCAGTTTGTTTCTTTCATATTTTTCGTATCTTTGCGATTATCATATATCGTATAGTTATGTCATACAAAGAAATTGCACAGTTAGAGTTGATGAATGCTTTGAATAGCATAAATTCAGAGGCAGATTTGAAGGAATTTAAGGATTTGCTTGCTCATTTCTTTGCTGAAAAAGCTCAGAAAGCGATAGAAGTCCTATGGGATGATGGAACTATCAATGAAGAAACCATTGAACAATGGGGAAACGAGCATATGCGTACAACTTATAATTATGCGGCGAATCGTTCTTGATACCAATTGTCTATTGCAGACTTTGCCTGTACGGAGTCCGTATCATAAGATATGGACAGATATTCTTTGTGGTAAAATTTGTCTTTGCGTCAATACGGAAATATTGAATGAGTATGAAGAAATCCTTGCTCAAAAAATGACAAAGGAAATTGCTCGTAACGTGGTTGAGGCTATTGCGAGATTACATACAACTGTGTATCAGGAAATTTACATTCACTTTGCACTCATTAAAAAGGATGTTGATGATAATAAATTCGTAGATTGTGCTGTAGCAGCCAATGCTGAATATATTGTTACTAATGATTCGCATTTCAACGTGTTGAAAGAAATCGACTGGCCCAAAGTTCTGGTGTTGACAATTAAAGAGTTTGCAGCTCAGATTGAAAAAGGGTAGTTCCTTTTCATTCCCCGATATGTCCGTAGAATAGATAAATTGTGTAGGGAATGGACAATTAGAATATTAATGAAATAGATGTATCTGAATCCATAAAAAGTGATAGTGCATAAGAAAAAAAGTCCGAAGCTGATTGGCCTCGGACTTTCCTCTTATTTCTTATTCAGCAAAACCTCATCAATGGCTCTACGGAAAGTAGATTTATCGGCGGCACCGACGATGATTTGTGGCTGACCGGTCTTGGGGATGAAAACGATGGTAGGTAAGGATTGGATGCCCATAGCCATGGAAAGTTCCTTTTCCTTGTCCGTGTCTACCTTATATACCACGATGCTGTCTCCATATTCCTTGGCCAAATCCTTCAGGATGGGAGCTACCATGCGACATGGGCCACACCAGGTGGCATAAAAGTCGATGACGGCAGGTTTGTCTCCTTGATATTTCCATTCGGTGGCACCGGTGGTGTAGTCGAATACCTTGTCCAGGAACATCTGCTTGTCCATCTGGACTACGGATGACGTTTCTTCTTTCTTTTCTTCTTTCTTCGATTGTGCGCACGAGGTGGAGAAGAGTGCGAACAATACGATGAGGCTTGCTAAAATTCTTTTCATTGTTTCTATTGATAATCTGTCAATAGCTGTATCAGGGCGATGGTAGAGATGGCACCACTTTGCCTCCACAGCTGTTCACCGTTTTTAAATATAATAAAAGTAGGGACCGACTGGATGCGGTAACGTTCGGCAAGTTCCTTTTCCCTGTCTATGTCTATTTCGACTACTTTGGCTTTCTCGCCCATTCGTTCGGCCACATCGAGGAGTCTCGGTTTCATAATCTGGCAAGGTCCACACCATTCTGCATAAAAATCTACCAAAACCGGTTTGGGAGATTGAATCACTTCTTTGAATCTATCCATATTCATTCAATTATAGGTTATAGCAGATAAACATGGAAGTGGAGTGGATTGTTTGTCAGGATGACAAAAAAAGTCCGAAACAGCTCGTAGTTGTTCCGGACTCTTCCTAATATTTATTGATGTATTACTTCTTTGCAGAAGGAGAGTAACGTGCATTCAGACCTTCAACGATTTCGTTGGTGATGTTGTATGCAGGGTTGCCGTACAACAAGTTGTCGAATGCAGTATTGCTGATAATCAAATCATAACCCTTAGTCTGGTTGTATACCTTCAAGAAAGAGTTGATAGAGTCACGCAATTCCAAGCTGTTCTTCTGGTTTTCAGCAGCAAGTTCGCTAGTCAACTTCTGTTGCAATTCCTGCAATTCCTGTTGGAGCTTCATCAAGCGTGCTTGTTCCTGTTCAGCACGTTCGCGAGATGCATAACCATTGTTCTGAATCTTGCGGTCGAATTCTCTTGCTTCAGCTTCGAGCTTCTTGCCCTTTTCATTCAAGGTAGTGCGGATGTTTTCTTCCTTCTTCAACATCTGTTCGCTCAAGTCGTTCCAGAAGTTGTACTTAGTCAACAAGGAGTCGATTTCAACGAAAGCAATCTTCATATTAGAAGAACCTGCAGCACCAGCAGCCGGAGCCGATGTAGTAGCAGCGTTATTGTTTCCTGCACATTGAGTAAATCCCAATACGATGGCCAATGCCAACAATCCGTTCAGGATGAAATTAGTTTTTTTCATAATGATTTTTAGTATGTTATTTTATTAGTTATTCTCTCTCATGTTCTTTCTCTCTTTCGGCGATGGCGTGCTTGTTGGTCTTCTGCGCTTCACGGTCTTGGGACTGAACACAACCGATGCCACGTTTCTGCATTTCCTTGTTGCCGCTTACATGCATACTGGGGAATTTTCCTTTAAAAAGAATTCCTATACACAAGAAAAACACGCAAATTGCAACAATTGCTGCAGTTAAGTAGATAGTTTCGAGCATTTTTTTTAAATTTGTCTGCAAAAATAGTGCAAGGCGGGATAACTGCCAAATTTTTTATGAATTAATAAAGGTTACGTATGGAAAAAATAGAATTGAAACCGGCATCGGTATTTCATTATTTCGCTGAAATATGCAAGGTGCCACGCCCTTCGAAGAAGGAAGAAAAGATTATTGCTTACTTGATGAACTTTGCAGAAGAGCAAGGTTTGGAAGCCAAAAAGGACGAAGCTGGCAATATCTTGATTAAGAAACCGGCTACTCCGGGATTGGAAAACTTGAAGACAGTGATTCTTCAGTCGCACATCGATATGGTTTGTGAAAAGAACAGCGACTCGAACCACGATTTCTTGAATGACCCGATTGAAACCTACATCGACGGTGAATGGTTGAAGGCAAAGGGCACTACACTGGGAGCCGACAATGGTATCGGTATGGCTACTCAGTTGGCTATCTTGGCTGCTGATGATATCCAGCATGGTCCGTTGGAATGTCTCTTTACCGTAGACGAAGAAACCGGCTTGACCGGTGCTTTCGCATTGAAGGAAGGATTCATGGACGGTCATATCCTGATTAATCTTGACTCGGAAGACGAAGGCGAGTTGTTCATCGGTTGTGCCGGTGGTGCCAATACAACGGCTGAGTTTGCTTATACGGAAATCGATGCTCCTCAGGATTATTTCTTCTTTAAGGTAGCTATCAAGGGCTTGACTGGTGGCCATTCGGGTGATGATATCAACAAGAACCGTGCCAATGCCAACAAGTTGTTGAACCGTTTCTTGAGCCAATTGGCTGCTAAGTACGATATGTATCTTTGTCAGATTGATGGTGGAAATTTGCACAATGCCATCCCTCGTGAAGCTTCTGCCATCTGTGCCGTACCGATGAAGCATAAGGAAGATGTACGCATTGACATGAACATCTATACGGCTGAAATTGAAAACGAGTTCAGTGTGACTGAACCGAACTTGCGTACAGAATTGGGCTCGGAATCTCCATGTGAAAAGGCAATTGACAGAGATACGGTTGCTCGCTTGTTGAAGTCGGTATATGCCGTTCATCATGGTGTATATGCATGGAGTCAGGATATGCCGGGCTTGGTAGAAACTTCTTCGAACTTGGCTTCCATCAAGATGGTGGATGGCAAGATTAAGATTGTTACCAGCCAGCGTAGTTCCATCCTTTCTTCTCGTAAGGACATGTCGGAAATGGTACGCTCAGCTTTCCAACTGGGTGGTGCAGAAGTGAAGACTAGCGACGGTTATCCAGGTTGGAAGCCGAATCCATCTTCACCTATCTTGAAGGTAGCGATTGAAAGTTACAAGAAGTTGTTCGGTGTAGAACCGAAGGTAAAAGCCATCCATGCAGGTTTGGAATGTGGCTTGTTCCTCGAAAAGTATCCTCATTTGGATATGTTCTCTACCGGCCCTACTTTGAGAGGTGTTCACTCACCGGACGAACGCATGCATATTCCGGCAGTAGACAAGTTCTGGAAACATTTGTTGGATGTATTGGTGAATGTTCCTCAAAAGTAAATCATGAAATTTAGGTTTGTCATTCAGAGGAACGAATTGACGAAGAATCTCGGAAGCATTAAGTGGATGTTACCGAGATCCTTCGCTTCGCTCTGGATGACATTCCTTTTTCTTTGTTTCCCTGTAACTATCCATTCACAGGAATCTTTTCGTGTGATGTTCTGGAATGTGGAGAATCTCTTCGATACGAAGGATGACCCCCGAAAGAACGACAATGAATTTCTTCCCGAAGCTACCCGGCATTGGAATTCCTTCCGTTATCGGGATAAGTTGAAGAATTTGGCGAAAGGCATTATAGCTTCAGGTAATGAGTATGTACCCGATTTGGTCGGTTTATGTGAGGTGGAGAATGATTCATGCTTGTATGATTTAACCCGACGTTCTCCGCTTAGGGAAGCAGACTACCGCTTTATCATAACAGATTCACCCGACCAACGGGGTATCGATGTGGCATTGCTTTATCAACGGGGAAGTTTCAAGCCCCTTCAGCATCAATCCATTCGGATTCCGAACAAGCAATGGAAGAAAGGACCTACCCGAGACATCCTTCATGTGGTAGGGAAAGTGGTATCTGGAGACACATTGGATATAGTTGTTTGCCACATGCCCAGCCGTAGTGGAGGACAAGCCCAGAGTGAACCTTATCGATTGTTGACCGCACAAGTCCTGAAACATGCGGTAGATTCGGTGATGAAGGTCCGGGAATATCCACACATTCTGATTATGGGTGATTTCAATGATTATCCTACGGACAAGTCCATCAAGAAAGTTCTGTGTGCGGATGGTCGTTTGCAGAACCTGATGAAAGACAAGAAGGAGGGAACCTATCGTTATCGTGGCGAATGGGGGATATTGGACCAATTTATCGTATCTAAAACTCTGCTGAAAAAGAAAGGAAGTATCCGCACTTCTTCAAAGAAAGCACAGATACTTCATCTTGATTTTTTGTTGGAAGAAGACGAGAAGTATGGAGGCGACAAACCTTTCCGTACTTACAATGGCATGAAGTACTTGGGAGGCTTCAGCGACCATCTCCCCATTTCCTTGGACTTGGAAATCCTTATTCGTGATGATAAGGGTTATTATTCAAAATAGTCATCGCCCGATAGAGTTGTTCTACAAATATCAGCCGAATCATTTGATGCGAAAAGGTCATCTTCGAAAGTGAAATCTTTTCTTGGGCGGCTTCGTAAACCTTCGGTGCAAAGCCATAAGGGCCACCGATGATGAAAACCAGTCGCTTGTTTACGGTGTGCATCTTCCGTTCCACCCAATCGGCAAATTCGATGGAGCGGAACTCCTTGCCGTGCTCATCCAACAATACCACAACGTCTCCCGGTTGTAGCGCTTTCAATATCAGCTCTCCTTCCTTTTCTTTCTGTTGCTCCATGCTCAAGCTTTTGGTGTTTTTCAGTTCGGGGATGACTTCCATGTCGAATGAAATGAAATGCTTGGTTCGGGCTACATAATCGTCAATGGCGGTAATATAATGTTTCTCTACGGTGCGTCCGACTACTAATAATGTAAATTTCATACGTATTCTTTGTTTAATTCTCTTTGCAAAAATACAGAAAAAACATACCTTTGCCTATCGAATCATAAAAAAAGAACAGACTATGGATGAAAAGATCGTAAAAGATTTGATTGACAGACTCATCGATTTGTCATTTGCAGAAGATATAGGTGATGGTGACCATACTACTTTGTCGAGTATTCCGGCCGATGCCATGGGTAAGTCGAAGTTGCTTATCAAGGGAGAAGGTATTCTGGCAGGTATTGAAATTGCCAAGATGGTGTTCCATCGTTTCGATCCGACTATGAAGGTAGAGGTATTCATCGAAGACGGTACTTGGGTAAAACCGGGTGATGTGGCCATGATTGTAGAAGGTAAGATTCAATCACTCCTCCAAACGGAACGCTTGATGTTGAACATCATGCAACGCATGAGTGGTATCGCAACCATGACCAACCGCTATGTGAAGAAGTTGGAAGGTACCAAGACTCGTGTATTGGATACTCGCAAGACCACTCCAGGCATGCGTATTCTGGAAAAGATGGCGGTAAAGATTGGTGGAGGATGCAACCATCGTATCGGTTTGTTCGATATGATTCTGCTGAAGGACAATCATGTGGATTTCTCAGGAGGCATTCACAATGCAGTTACCCGTGCCAAGGAATATTGCAAGGCCAAGGGTAAGAACCTGAAGATTGAACTGGAAGTACGTAATTTCGATGAATTGCAACAGGCATTGGACGAAGGTGTAGACCGTATCATGTTCGATAACTTTACTCCGGAAGATACCAAGAAGGCAGTAGAAATCGTTGCCGGTCGTTGTGAAACCGAATCATCCGGTGGTATTACTTACGAAACCATGTTGCCGTATGCACAGGCTGGTGTAGACTTCATCTCGTTCGGTGCATTGACACATTCGGTAAAGGGCATGGATATGAGTTTCAAGGCTTGCTAAAAGATGAGAAGAATCGTATGTATTATTGCATTGTTTTGTATGGTAGCCGTACAGGCAGATGCACAAAGTCTGAAAGATATTTTAGCGGGTGTGGCAAAGACTGTTGTCGGTGATAAGGCGACAACGGAAGCTTCCTTGATAGGGACTTGGGTATATGTTGCTCCGGATTGTCAGTTGAAAGGAGACGATATATTGAAGAACATCGGTGGTGATACTGCTGGAGCGGAAGTGGAAAAGAAGATGCAGCCTATTTATGAAAAGGCTGGATTGAATACGATACAGTATACTTTCAATGAAGACAAGACTTGTTCGTATACCATTAAGGGCAAGAAAGTTGAAGGTACTTATGTGTTTGATTCCGAAGCTAAGACGATTACTGTCAAAGCTGGAAAGTTGGGCTTGAAGACAACGGCCCATATTGTGACATTGGGTGATAATATGAGTTTTGTATTTGATGCAGATAAGATTCTTTCGGTAGTGAAGACCATTACAGGAGCTGCTTCCAGCTTGAATACTTCGGCTTCAACAGTCAACAAGTTGTTGGAACAGTTTGACGGTATGCTGATAGGATTTGAATTGAAGAAGCAATAAAGAAAGTTCTTTTTTGGCACGGATTACACAGATTAACACGGTTTTTTAGTGTGTGTATCCATACAAATATATCCGTGTAATCCGTGTAATCCGTGCCTAAAATACATAATGATTATTCTTATTCTTTCGCTCTTAGCGCTTCCATAATCAAGCCTTCCAATTCTTCTGCCAATTCCGGATTGTCCTGAATCACTTGCTTGCAAGCATCACGTCCCTGAGCCAGCTTGGTTTCATTGTAGCTATACCAGGAGCCGCTCTTCTTGATAATACCCAATTCAGCACCCAAGTCTACAATTTCGCCGGAGCGGGAGATACCTTCACCGAACATGATGTCGAATTCTGCACGACGGAACGGAGGAGCCACCTTGTTCTTGACTACCTTGACTTTGGTCTGCTTACCCAAGATGTTCTCACCATCCTTGATAGGAGTGCTAGGACGGATGTCGATACGTACGGAAGCATAGAACTTCAAGGCGTTACCACCGGTAGTTGTTTCCGGATTGCCGAACATGACACCAATCTTTTCACGCAACTGGTTGATGAAGATACAAGTCGTATTCGTCTTGCTGATGGCAGATGTCAACTTTCTCAATGCCTGTGACATCAAACGGGCTTGCAAACCTACCTTGTTGTCGCCCATGTCGCCTTCGATTTCGGCTTTAGGAGTCAAGGCTGCAACCGAGTCAATCACGATGATGTCGATGGCCGATGAACGGATGAGCTGTTCAGCGATTTCCAATGCTTGTTCACCATTGTCCGGTTGGGAAATCCATACATTGTCCACATCTACACCCAACTTGGCTGCATAGAAACGGTCGAAAGCATGTTCAGCATCGATGAATGCTGCGATACCACCTGCTTTCTGAGCTTCTGCAATCGCGTGGATAGCCAATGTTGTCTTACCGGAAGATTCCGGTCCATATATTTCGATGATTCTACCTTTCGGATAACCACCTACACCGAGTGCATAGTTCAAGGCCACCGAACCGGTAGGGATGACTTCTACATCCTGAATCTTTTCGTCGCCTAATTTCATGATAGAACCCTTACCGAAGCTCTTTTCAATTTTGTCCATAGCCGCTTGCAAGGCTTTCAGCTTCTCGCTATTGCTTGCACCTGCAGCAAATTCCAATTCGTTGTCTTTCTTAGCCATACATTAAATAGATTATTATTAGATTTTACGAATGGCAAAGATAAGGAATTATTTCACAAAACACTCATTCTATTTAAAAAGATAATAGTCTTTTTTAAAAGAAAGGTATCTTTTGGTCAAAAGATTTTATTTAATGATAGTTTTGCGTATATTTGTGGAAATTAATCTATATCACGTATGAAAACAACATTTATATCCGTTTTATGCCTTTTGATTTCTTTGGGCGCATCGGCTCAATGGAAGCCGGCGGGTGATAAAATCAAGACTCAATGGGCAGAACAAATCGACCCCAACAATGTGTTGCCGGAATATCCTCGTCCCATCATGGAACGCGGAGAATGGAAGAATCTGAATGGCTTGTGGCAATATGCCATTGTCGAAAAGGGGGCACGTACTCCTCAAACGTTCGATGGAGAAATCCTGGTGCCGTTTGCGGTGGAATCTTCTCTCTCGGGTGTGCAGAAGCGTATCGACGATACCAAGGAGTTGGTATACCAACGTTCTTTCGATGTTCCTTCGGCATGGAGAGGAAAACAAGTCTTGCTTCACTTCGGTGCGGTGGATTGGAAAGCGGATGTATGGGTAAACGATGTGAAGGTGGGTAGCCATACCGGTGGATATGCTCCGTTCTCTTTCGACATCACTCCGGCATTGGTAGCGAAGGGAGCCAACAAACTGGTGGTTCGTGTATGGGACCCGACCGACAAGAGCTACCAGCCTCGTGGCAAGCAGGTGAGCAAGCCGGGTGGTATTTGGTATACCCCGGTCAGCGGTATCTGGCAAACGGTATGGTTGGAACCGGTAGGAGAGAAGCACATAGCCAATCTCCGTATCCTCCCGGATGTAGACCGGAATATCTTGAAGGTGGATGCTTGTGTAGCCGACCACGATGCAACCGATATGCTCGAAGTCAATGTATATGACGGCAATCAGTTGGTGGCGTCGGGCAAGAGCATCAATGGCGAGCCGGTAGATGTAGCCATGCCGGAAGATGTGAAACTCTGGAGCCCGGACAGTCCTTTCCTTTATACATTGGAGGTCGCTCTGACCAGCAAGGGTAAGGTGATGGACAAGGTAGACAGTTATGCAGCCATGCGTAAGTTCTCTACCCGTCGCGATGCGGAAGGTATCGTTCGTCTGGAACTGAACAACAAGCCTCTCTTCCAGTTCGGTCCGCTTGACCAGGGTTGGTGGCCGGATGGTCTGTATACTGCTCCGACCGATGAAGCCTTGCGTTACGATGTTCAGAAGACCAAGGATTTCGGTTTCAACATGATTCGTAAGCACATCAAGGTAGAGCCTGCCCGTTGGTACATGCATTGCGACCAGTTGGGTATCATCGTATGGCAAGACATGCCGAGTGGCGACAAGAACCCGGAATGGCAGATGTATCAATACTTCAACGGTCGTGAACGTGTCCGCTCAGCCGAATCGGAAGCCAACTATCGCAAGGAATGGAAAGAAATCATGGATTACTTGTATTCGTATCCTTGTATCGGTACATGGGTGCCGTTCAACGAGGCATGGGGCCAGTTCAAGACTCAGGAAATTGCCGAATGGACCAAGCAATACGATCCGTCCCGTCTGGTGAATCCGGCCAGTGGTGGTAATCATTACCAATGTGGTGATATGCTCGACTTGCATAAATACCCGGCTCCTGAAATGTATCTTTACGATGCCCAGCGTCCGACTGTCTTGGGTGAATATGGGGGTATCGGCCTTGTGATGAAAGACCACTTGTGGGAACCGAACCGCAACTGGGGATATGTACAGTTCAACTCATCCAAAGAAGCGACCGATGAATATGTGAAGTATGCCGAAATGCTTTACAATATGATTGTGAAAGGTTTCTCGGGAGCTGTCTATACGCAGACTACCGATGTGGAAATCGAAGTGAATGGCTTGATGACTTACGACCGCAAGGTGATTAAGCTGGACGAGGCCCGTGTCCGTGAAATCAATCAGCGCATTTGCAATTCGTTGAATAAATAAGTAGAACCTAAAAATAATAACTGCATGAAAAAAATGACTCGTTTGGTCCTTTTTGCCTTGGTGGCGTTGTTGGCAGCACCATCGTGGGCATACGACAAGGACAAGTTGTATCAGATTGTGTCCGTGAAGTTCCCTGACAAAGCGTGGACTTATGCGGATGGAGTGACTCAAGTATCGCTGAAGGCGATGGATGTGAAGGACAAGAACCAGCTGTGGCAGGTGGGCGACCTCTCGGGCAGTAAGCGATTCTCCAATCCTTATAATAATATGGCTGTCCGTGCCAATGACGATGCCACTGCCAAGATGGCTGAAGTGAACGGCTCGGACGAATTCCAGTTGTGGTCAACACTTTGGGCTGGCGACTACATCCGTCTCCAGCCGACCAACAAGGCGAAGTGGGTGGCTGCTGTGAACGATAAGGGCGACATCGTGATGGTGGAAAAAGAATCTGCTGAAGCCAAGGGATTGGAATCTTTGTTCCGTATCATCCCGACTGGTATCAGTGTGCCGGGTGCCGAAGCCAATGCCGGCCGTGAAAAGGTATATTGGGAAGACGAAACCATGTTTGCCGAAAACAAGGAAAAAGGTCACGCTACCTACATTCCGTATTGCTCGGAAAAGTGCATGGTGGGCGACAAGGACTTCTACAATACTCCGTGGGTAGATACCAAGAGCGGTAAGGTGAAGTCGCTGAACGGTGACTGGTTCTTCCATTTCGTGGATAAACCGTCGAAGCGTCCATTGGATTTCTATAAGGAAGACTATGACGTGAGCAGCTGGAATACCATTCCTGTGCCATCCAACTGGGAAATGCACGGATACGACCGTCCTATCTATTGTAATGTGGAATATCCGCATGCCAACATTCCTCCATACATCGATGCCCGTAAGGGATTCAATGATGGTGGCAAGAACTATGGCATTAATCCGGTAGGCTCGTATGTACGTTTCTTCAATTTGCCGGAAGGTTGGGAAAAGAACCGTACCTTCATCAACTTCGGTGGCATCTACAGTGCTGCCTTCGTTTACTTGAATGGCGAATATGTGGGCTATACCCAAGGTGCTAACAACGACCATGAATTCGATATCACCAAGTACCTCCGTCCGGGTGAAAACCGCTTGGCTGTACAGGTAATGCGTTGGAGCGACGGCTCTTACTTGGAATGTCAGGATATGTTCCGTATGAGTGGTATCTTCCGCGATGTGAACATCTACAACGTGCCGAAGGTTAGTGTACGCGACCACTACATCACTTCCGAGCTCAATGCTGACAAGGCATACAAGGAAGGTAAGATGAACGTGGCTCTCGAACTCGACAACCGTGACAAGTTGGCCGGTAAGAAGGACATTGTTGTGAAGTTGACAGACCCATCGGGTAAGCTTGTGGCTGAAAAGTCGGTAGCCATCAACTTCAGTGCTGACAAGGAAATTGAAAAGGCGAATGTAAGCTTCGACGTGAAGGATCTCCAGGCTTGGACAGCCGAAACTCCGAACCTCTACACTGTAAGCGTTATCCAGCGTGAAGGCGGTAAGGATGAAATGGCATTCTCTACCAAGTACGGTTTCCGTCACATCGAAATCAAGAATTCCATCATCTATGTGAACGGCCAGCGCGTATTCTTCAAGGGTGTGAACCGTCACGATACACATCCGCTCTATGGACGTGCCGTACCGACT
>JAFTTU010000140.1 GCA_017466635.1 Bacteroides sp. | reverse complement strand
GATATTGGAAGTCTCGTCGCTCGATAAAGAGTTTCTTTATACCTGTATGTCTATTCAGGCAGGGACAGGACCAGTGTCGCTCAGAAGTTTGGATACTGCATTCAAGACAACCCGAGAGAGATTTCTGAAAGCCAAGGAGCGATACAAAGTCAACCCGGCGGCCGGTGTGGCTGCTATGGTCGAGGCCGGAAAGTTACAAACTACGATGAATCTTAAAAATAGAAAACCACGTGCTTATAATCCGCAAGAGAAATATTAGTATTCTGTGCCTTCTGCTGGTGTGGACTACCTTCACGGCAATGGGGCAAACGGTGATTTCGGGAATCATCCGTGAAGCATCGGACAGGAAAATCATGCCCGAAGTTATCTGTATGCTGATGGATGCTTCGGGGAAAACCATGCTCGATTATGGATTCACCGACAAGGATGGGAAATACAGCCTCCGTACTACTCACGAAGGTGACTCTCTCATCCTGACAGTCCGGATGATGAGCTATCGCACCGTAACCCTCCGTCTGCCTAACCGAAGCCAAACCAAGGATATCCTGTTGCAGGACGAGAATTTCAAGCTAAAGGAAGTGGTGGTGAAGGCCGACCCGATAACCCAACACGGAGATACCATCAACTATAACGTGGCATCGCTCAAAAGTGCCAAGGATATTGCTATCGTGGATGTCATCAAGAAACTGCCGGGTGTGGAAGTGAGCGAGAGCGGGAAGATTTCCTATCAAGGCAAGGCCATCAATAAGTTTTATATAGAAGGAATGGACTTACTCGGCGGAAAGTATTCCTTGGCCACAACGTCCGTACCCGTAGATGCCGTGGCAAGCATCCAAGTGTTGGAAAACCACCAACCCATCCGGGCATTGGAGGAAACCCAACTGTCCGAACGTGCCGCCATGAACCTGAAACTGAAGAAGGGAAAGAAACTTCGCCCTGTGGGGCAAGTGACCTTGGGAGGTGGTATCAGCGATGAACGCTTCAAATACATGGGTGCCCTTTCGAGTCTCCAACTGAGCGACAAGGCACAGAGTATGTTGACATTGAAAGCCAACAATAGCGGTACACAGCTTGCCAACGAACTTATCGAACACACCTATCAGGGAGGAGACATCTTCAATGCTTTGCCTTATAGTCCGACACCGTTGGTCAGCCCTTCCGAAGGTTATTTGCCACCCGTTCCTGCGCAGAATGGCATTTTCAATGAGTCGTACATGGGCAGTTACAACCAATTGTTCAAACTGAAAAAGGATTGGGAAGTGAAGGTGAACGGCAGCTATGTGGACGAGAAGTTGGAAAGCACTCAAGAAGAAACAACTGTCTATGATGTGACGGGCGAGAATCCGCTGACCATCGTCAGCAATCAGGCCTCGGAGAACCATCACCGGCAAGGCAACCTTTCCTTCCTTGTCACAAGGAATGCTCCCGACCAATATGTAAACAACCAGTTCCGCTTGACGGGGGACTGGTCTGAAGCCCGTTCACAGTTGACAGGAACGAATCCGAGTCTTCAAGATTTTGAACAACCGTTCTATCTGTTGGAAAACAAGCTGAGTTACCTCAGCAAACGATTTGCTTTCCGTTCGTTCATCCGGTATCAAAGCCAACCGCAGAACGTGAGTTTCAGTGTTGGCGATTCTTTGACACGGACACAGGAAAGGAGCGAAAAGCTTTTCCATACGAACAACGATATTCAATGGAACCATTTCTTCGGCTCGTCGGAATTGTCATTCAAGGCAGGCTTGCAGTTGGAAACCAATCGGGTGCGTTCCTTCATGGATGAAGTCCCCGACTTCCTGAGTGATTCCACTACCCGTTCGAAGTGGAACTATCTGCAAGCGAGTGTGTTCCTCAATCCGTCATACGCTTATAAAGGCAATGGGTATAGTCTTACTCTGTCCGTTCCGATGTCGTGGCAAAAAACCGATGCCGAGAAGGAAACACAGGAGAAGTGGTCGTTCCATCACTTCGTGTGGATGCCTTCTGTCCGGTTCTATTGGAAAATCAACCACTTTTGGGAGTTCATGGCATCGGGTAGCTTCAAGCGTTCGCCTTCGTCGTACAAGAACTTGAACGATACCTATTATTATAAGAACCGGAACTTGTTGCAACGCGGTATCGACGAGCTGGGCACGAACGAGCAAACACAGGCTACCTTGAACCTGTACTACCGTAATCCGTTCAATGCCCTTTGGAGCCGATTGAATGTCATCTATACCCAAAATGAATCGGACTTGATTAGCGGTTACGACTTTGCGGGTACTCAGCCCATCAGCACTTGGCACATGGCTGACCGTTCCTATAAGCAATTCAGGGTACATGTCAATGTGGGAAAAATCGTGGATGCCATCCACACGAACCTGAGTGCGAACGTAACCTATTCGCATACATTGTTTACTCAATATCAGCAGAGCACGCTTCGCGAAACCCGTTCCAACCAAATGTCCATGATGCTCACATCGAATACCCGTATCACTTCCTGGTGGGATTGGGAACTCCAATGGCTTAGCTCCTTCTCGCACAACAAGGGGTATGAAACGTTGTGGAATCACAAGTTAGGCACCAGCATGACCTTCTCTGCCGGCAAATGGTCCTTCATCCCGAAGCTGGATTACACCCGTAACCAAATGGATGCCGACACGTTCAAGGATGCAGCCTTGCTCCATGCCACCTTGAGGTACAAGCTGAAGATGTGGAGCTTCGATGTGGAATGTCATAACTTGCTGGACACTCGCAAGTACATTCTCCGCTCCAACAATGGTCTCAACCAATATGACCAGCTCTATGTGCTTCGACCACGACAAGTAATGGCGAAGGTAAGGTTTATGTTCTGATTGGTGTGTGAAGTCTTATTTATGGAACAATAGATAAAAATAATCATAAAAATCAGTACTTTTAGAAAAAAACTTCGTAATTTTGTTATCAGAATTAAAATAGAATATAAAACTTAATCATAAGATACTATGTTGAAGCAAATTATCAATGCTAAAATCCTTACACCGCAAGGTTGGTTGAAGGATGGTTCTGTTATCATCAGAGATAACAAGATTCTCGAAGTGACTAATTGTGACTTGGCTGTGGTTGGTGCTGAGTTGATTGATGCCAAGGGTATGTATGTAGTGCCTGGTGGTGTGGAAATCCACGCTCACGGTGGTGGTGGCGGTGACTTCATGGAAGGTACTGAAGAAGCGTTCACTACAGCTATCAATGCGCACATGAAGCATGGTACTACTTCTATCTTCCCGACACTTTCTTCATCAACTATTCCAATGATTGAAGCTGCAGCTGAAACTTGTACCAAGATGATGGCTCAACCGAACAGCCCTGTATTGGGTCTTCACCTCGAAGGTCACTACTTCAATATGGCAATGGCCGGTGGTCAGCTTCCTGAAAACATCAAGAATCCTGACCCGACAGAATACATTCCTTTGGTAGAAAAATGGGATTGTATCAAGCGTTGGGATGCTGCTCCTGAACTTCCAGGTGCCATGCAGTTTGCTAAGTACATTACCGGTAAGGGTATCCTTGCTTCAGTAGGTCACACTCAGGCTGAATACGAAGACATCCGTGTAGCATACGAATCGGGTTATTCTCACGCAACTCACTTCTACAATGCGATGCCGGGCTTCCACAAGCGTCGTGAATACAAGTACGAAGGTACTGTAGAAAGTATCTATTTGATTGACAACTTTACCGTTGAAGTTGTTGCCGATGGTATCCACGTGCCTCCAACTATTCTCCGTATGGTTTACAAGATCAAGGGTGTGGAACGTACTTGTGTCATTACCGATGCTTTGGCTTGTGCAGCCAGCGATAGCCAGGTGGCATTCGACCCACGTGTCATCATCGAAGACGGTGTATGTAAGCTCTCTGACCGCTCTGCATTGGCAGGTTCAGTGGCTACAATGGACCGCTTGATCCGTACATTGGTTCAGAAGGCTGAAATTCCATTGGAAGACGCTATCCGCATGGCTTCTGAAACTCCATCGAAGATTATGGGCGTTTATGACCGCAAGGGTTCACTCCAACGTGATAAGGATGCCGACTTGATGATTTTGGACGACAACTTGAACATCCGTGGTGTATGGGCTATGGGTAAGTTGGTTGATGGAACTTATACTTTGTAATCATTATATATTAGTATATAAAAGCGAACCGCCGGGAGATTTCACATCTACCGGCGGCTCTTTTTTTGTAAAAGGTTAGTAAAATTAGGTTAGGTTTATTTATAGGGGTTTGTATTCTACAAATGCTTCCATGGCTTCGTAACATGCTAGACCCAATTGGTCGTACAAGGAAGCGGTACCACGGTTGCGGTCTTCGCTACGTTGCCAGAACAAACGTTCGTCATTGCCCAGGAACGGAGCGCTTTCCATTTGTGACTGATGCTTCAGGATGGAGTTACGCTTAGCACGCAATTCTTCCGGACTGAAAGGTACAGCCATTTCGATATTTTCGATTTCCCATTCTGCCCATGCACCGCGATACATCCAGATGCGACATTCCTTCAGCCATTCTGCATTGTTGTCCTTTTCTACGTCGACAGCTGCAAATACAGCATCGGTGCATACACGGTGAGTGCCGTGCGGGTCAGCCAAGTCACCGGCCACATAAATCTGATGAGGCTGAACATCGCGAAGGAGTTTCAATACAATATCCACATCGGCTTCGCTGATAGGATTCTTCTCAATCTTACCGGTTTCATAGAACGGAAGGTCGAGGAAGTGACAGCGGCTCAATGGAATCTGGTTGAAGGTACAAGAAGTGCGGGCTTCGCCACGGCGAATCAATCCCTTGATGGTCAAGATATCGCGGTTGTCCATATCGCCTTCCTTCTTGTTGGCAAGGAATTCCTTGATTTCAGTATATTTGTTGCGGATGACTTCATTGTTGTTTCCATCGAACAGTTGGTTGAAACCATTGATGAAGTGCATGAAGCGTCTTACTTCTTCATCGCCTACCGCAATGTTGCCCGATGTCTGGTAAGCCACATGTACTTCATGGCCTTGTTGTACCAAACGACGGAGGGTACCACCCATGGAGATGACATCATCGTCCGGGTGAGGAGAGAACACAACCACACGCTTTGGGAATGGCTTGGCACGTTCCGGACGATAGGTGTCGTCTGCATTCGGCTTGCCACCCGGCCATCCGGTGATGGTGTGTTGCAGGTCATTGAATATCTTTATGTTCACATTATAGGCCGAGCCATACAATGCCAACAATTCACTTAAACCGTTTTCGTTGTAATCCTTGTTTGTAAGCTTCAAGATAGGTTTCTTGAGTCGGAGGCACAACCACACGATGGCGCTACGGATGAGCTTGTCGTTCCATTCGCAATTGGTCACTAACCAAGGGCGCTGTATACGGGTAAGGTGTGCAGCAGCACTCAAGTCGATGCAGACATTGGCATTGTTGTGCATTTGGAGGTAAGAAGCCGGAAGCGCATCGATTGCCTTTTCTTCTACGGCTTTCTGAATGATGTCTGCTTTGTTTTCTCCCCATGCCAACAAGTAAATCTTGCGTGCTCCCATGATGGTCGAGATACCCATGGTAATGGAGCAAGGAGGGAGATTGTCCACACCCAAATTATGGCCTGCTTCGGCACGCGAAGTGGCGTTCATCAAGATGAGACGGGTAGGAGAGTTGAGATTGGAGCCCGGTTCGTTCATGGCGATATTTCCTTCGCGACCGATGCCCATGAGTACGATGTCCATGCCACCGAATGTCAGCAAGCGCTGTTCATACAAACGGCAATATTCAAACACCGATTCTTGTGGAATGCTTCCGTCGATGGTAAATACATTCTGCTTGTCGATGTCAATCTGGTCAACCAACAATTCCTTGAGTTGTGAGAAGCTGCTTCCCACGCTTTCCGGAGCCAATGGATAGTATTCATACAGATTGAAGATGACTACATTGCGGAAGCTGAGTCCTTCGTCCTTGTGCTTGCGTACCAGTTCGGCATACAACGGACGGAGGGAAGCACCGGTACCGGCGCCAATCACGAAGAACTTGCCTTCGCGTTGGCGATCCTGTATCTTACCGGCTATTTGGTTGGCAATATGACACACTCCTTCGTCCACAGACTCGTAGATATCTGTCGGCACTTTTTCGAAACGTGTCAATACGGAACGTTCTACTGCGTTTTCTGGCTTGTAGTATTTAGT
>JAFTTU010000139.1 GCA_017466635.1 Bacteroides sp. | reverse complement strand
GAATATCGCTCGTTGTTGCTTTGCGAAGACACCATAACCAACGGCTATTTGCAAGAAAAAGCACAACAAACGACAATCGCCCGCTTTGGTCGTTCCGTGTTCATTCGTGGACTTATCGAGATTAGTAACCGGTGCCGTAACAATTGTTTGTATTGCGGCATACGGAAAAGCAATACGATGGTTTCCCGCTACTCCTTGTCGCGGGAAACCATTTTGGCATGTTGCAGGGAAGGATATGCACTGGGCTTCCGCACCTTCGTCTTGCAAGGAGGCGAGGACCTTTCGCAAACGGACGATTGGGTAGAAGAAACCGTGGCTTGTATCCGAAAGGAATTTCCGGATTGTGCCATCACCCTCTCGCTTGGTGAAAAAACGAAAGAGGCCTATCAACGTTTCTATGCCGCTGGAGCCAACCGATACTTGCTTCGTCATGAGACGTTTAATGAAGCACATTACCAAAGTCTTCATCCTTCGGAAATGAGCCAAGCCCACCGGTTGGAATGCTTGCAATGGTTGAAAGAAATCGGCTATCAAGTAGGAACAGGCATTATGGTGGGAAGTCCCGGTCAAACCATCGGCCATTTGGTGGAAGACTTGTTGTTTATCGAACGCTTTCAACCGGAGATGATTGGTATCGGACCGTTCATCCCTCATGCAGATACACCTTTCGCCAATGAACCTGCCGGAAGCATCGACATGACCTTGAAACTATTGTCCATTTTCCGATTGATGCATCCTTCGGCCTTGATACCTTCCACTACCGCCTTGGCCTCTCTATCTTCCGATGGAAGAGAACGGGGAATCTTGGCAGGCGCCAATGTGGTGATGCCGAACCTTTCGCCTTCTTCCGTCCGTGAAAAGTATTCCTTATATAATAATAAGGCGGCTTTCGGAAGTGAAGCAGCTGAAGGCTTGAAGGAGTTGGAGAAACAATTGGAAAGAATTGGATATACCATATCGTATTTACGTGGAGATTATAACTATGAACTATAAACCCGAATCAAAAATAGCGGAAGAATTCATCCATCATGGAGAAATCCTTGAAACACTTGAATATGCCCGCGAGAATAAAAACAACCGCCCTCTCATCGAATCACTGATAGAGAAAGCGGCACTTTGCAAGGGACTTTCACATCGGGAAGCCGCCGTACTTCTGGAATGTGAGGAACCGGACTTGATAGAACGCATCCAACAATTGGCCCGTGAAATCAAGCACAAGTTTTATGGCAACCGTATCGTGATGTTCGCTCCTCTATACTTGTCGAACTATTGCGTGAACGGTTGTGTATATTGTCCGTATCATTGGAAGAACAAGACCATCCATCGCAAGAAATTGACGCAAGAGGAGATTGCCCGCGAAGTAATCGCCTTGCAAGACATGGGACACAAACGATTGGCCTTGGAAGCCGGTGAAGACCCTAGAAACAATCCGATAGAATATATTCTGGAGTCCATCAAGACCATCTATGGCATCCATCACAAGAACGGTGCCATCCGACGGGTGAATGTAAACATTGCCGCTACTACGGTAGAGAATTATCGCAAGCTGAAGGATGCCGGTATCGGCACGTACATCCTTTTCCAAGAAACTTATCACAAAGAAAATTACGAAGCCCTTCACCCGACAGGTCCGAAGAGCAACTACGCTTACCATACCGAAGCTATGGACCGTGCCATGGAAGGTGGTATCGACGATGTAGGCTTGGGAGTCTTGTTCGGATTGAATACGTACAAGTATGATTTCGTAGGCTTGTTGATGCATGCCGAACACTTGGAAGCGGCTTTCGGAGTAGGGCCTCATACCATCAGCGTACCCCGTATCTGTCCGGCGGAAGACATCTCGTTGGAAAGTTTCCCCGATGCCATTTCGGACGATATCTTTTGTAAGATTGTTTCGGTCATCCGCATTGCCGTACCCTATACGGGCATGATTATCTCTACCCGCGAATCGGCCGCTACCCGCAAGAAGGTATTGGAGTTGGGCATCTCGCAAATCAGTGGTGGTTCACGCACCAGTGTGGGAGGCTATGCTATCCCTGAGATACCCGAAGAGAACTCGGCACAATTCGACATCAGCGACACCCGTACATTGGATGAGGTCGTGAATTGGTTGCTCGACTTGGGTCATGTACCTAGCTTCTGTACGGCTTGCTATCGATTGGGACGTACCGGCGACCGATTCATGTCATTGGTCAAATCGGGACAAATTGCCAATTGTTGTGCCCCGAATGCCTTGATGACTTTAAAGGAATACCTAACGGATTACGCATCGCCCGACACCTACGCCAAGGGTATCAAACTGATTAAGGAAGAGATTGAACACATCCCGAATCCAAAAATTAAGGAGATTGCCTTGCGTAACTTGAAAGAGATAGAAGAAGGAAAACGGGATTTCCGTTTTTAGTTTTTTTATTTAGGCACGGATTACACGGATTTCACGGTTTTAGTTATAGGCTCTTCCAACAAGACACGTTGAACTTGTCCCATCACCGTATTGTCTTTTTCCATATAGCTCACAAAAGACTGTGTTTCAGCTTCAATTAAACACCTGATTTGTCCATT
>JAFTTU010000138.1 GCA_017466635.1 Bacteroides sp. | reverse complement strand
TTCTTGGCGAATTCGTCGGGACACGCATCCGCACCGGCCACACCTATCAACAAATTCGGATAAACGCAAGCCAAAAGAGTAAAGTCGGGGCCACCCCAATCGTTCGTTATTTTCTGTTCTCCATTCTCATCGAACACATTGAAGAACTCTCCCGTTTCCTTGCGGAATGCTCCCAACAAAGGACCGCCTTGCACACTCGATGTACACATACACTTATATGTCAAGAAAAGGTATTGAGGGGTATCGTAGATGTAACTGATACGCAATCCGTGAGCCATATCCAGAACTTCTTCCCAAGTCTGTTCGAGGTCCAGACGATGGATGCCCGGATGGATGGAAGCATAAGGAACAGGCTGCAACGAACCGGAAGGGAAGTAATACAAGGAATCATTGTATGCCTCTTTGTAGGCCGTAGGATATTGTGAGGAAAATTCATTCTCCACCCAATAGTTCTGCACCGGTTTCTTCTCGCGCCAAGCATTCGTATCTATGCAAGTCAAGGAATCACCCTCGGCATCCAGCACCAACCAACTGTATGAATCTTCTTTCCTCGGGAACTGGTCGTCACTGATATAAGCCGCCAACTTGCCATCTTTCAAGGCCAACAAACGATAAGGTTGCTTGGTCAGTTTGATGTCTTCTATCCAGTTCCCTTCCCAATCATACTTCTTGATCCGATTGAGCACATCGAGAATATAAAGACATCCATCATCAACAACCAACTGATAGCACCAATAAAACTCCTTGGGCCCGTTACCCTTGTTTCCAACATTACGCAAGAACTTCCCTTTGTCGGAAAACACATATACGGTCTTGGAGTAATCGTCCATCACATAAAAGGTACTATCTTTATAGCGGAAGTGGTCGAACTTCTCAGCCAAGACACATTGAGGGGTAGTTTCCAAAGGAACATACCACACCGAGTCCGCCAATTCACTTAACTTCAACTCCCTTTGGGAAGCCAGCAAATCATCCGGCATTGGATAGGTAATGAACGTGGCTTCTTCCTGCTTACGTTCATCGCCATACGATTGCTTTCCTCCCGAACAGGCAGCCAATGCTATCGCCATCACTGCCCAACATACTTGCTTTGCTTTCATTTCTTTATCTTTTGGTACAAAGTTAAGGACTAAAAATGGAAGTACAATGAAAAGGTGATGTACATTTTAAATCTTAAAAAATCATTAATTGTTTAATTTCCAACGATTTAATAATAAGCATGTATTGACCATGATGGACATTTCATTTTTGGGGATAACCATTAAACGCCTAAAATTCCCCCAAAGTTTGTCTTTTCATTGAATATGTATACCTCAAGAATTCGCTCAAAACTCCTTGCACTCCTGCAACCGGGAGTTAATACCTTAATGTACTAAACAAATGCGGTGGCAGAAGTGACCACAAGCGTGAGGCAGTCCCATTAGCTGGAACAATTTTTCCCATTAGCTGGTACCAAAAGTTCCACCTAGTGGGACAAAAAGTTCCAATAGGTGGAAAAAGTTGGAACTAAATTTTGTTGGATGAGGAAGGACGATGCTTTGGTGACTTCAGGTTGACAGGAGAATCCGGTCCTTGCACCATAACACACTGAGAATCAATAAGTGTTGCAGGAGTGACAGATATTTTGAGGCAAATTAAATTCGATGGGTTTTTGAGGCCTTGGAGATGCCTTTGAACTTATATAAAATCCCGATGAAAGAACGATTTTTGCCCATTTCATCGAGATTTAGGTTTCTAATTCTTATTTCTTGAACTCAATCACCATCAGCACCGGATTGTCTTCCTCGTGCAACTTCTCGGCAACGCTCTGGAGGGTGCCTTTCAGCTTTCCTTCTGCCAACGCTTCCTTCAGCTTGAAGGCTTCCATCAATAGGAAACAGCGATTGGAACTACCTGCGCATTGCTTCAACTTATCCAAGGTAATGTTCAGCGAAGGATAGTCGCTAAGGATGAAAGTAGGCTGAAGGATGGACTTCTGCTTACGGTCGTACGCCACAAAGGTACTTTTCGTATCAGTAGCAGCATTGCCTTTGAATTCGAGTAAGGCCTGTTGGCGCTTGAAGAAATAATAACGGGCATTGGCACCGGTCAGCACCAAAAAGTAATCCTTGCCGACAGCTTCCTGATAGGAAGGAGTGCGCTGGACAAGGGGAGTCAAGGCATCCGACTTTTCTATCCGATAGATGACATCAGCGGTGACTTCGTTCACATAGACTTCATCGCCCAACTTGTAAAGCGAACTGACATGCATTGCTGACATTTTCATATCACCAAACGGCCCTCCCGTCGCTTTGACAATGTTTTCGTCCGTCTTGGTAAAAGGAAGGAAAGTGGCGCTTCCGTCCTTCTTCGAGAACAATGTCACCGGTTGGTAAGGAGCGAATTGACGGCCATCCGGGTTCTTATAATAGATAAGGTGCGTGTCCGAATAGTGGTACATATCGCCTTCACGCATCGTTCCCTGGGAGTTGAGGGTACGAAGATAGGTCCCGTCCGGAGCGTAAATACGGATTTTCTGACGGAAATTGTCCTGTACATAAACTTCGCCCTGCTTCCAGTCCACATCCAGATGATAGATTTTGGGGTAATCCTGCGGTCCTTGTCCCAAATGATTGAACGAACCAACGACCTTACCGGCTCCATCGAACACCAGAATGTCGCCCTCCTTCTTGTTGAATCCGGCTATCCCTTCATCGGAGAGATGGACTATCTTGCCATTGAAGAGCACATCGTCCGTTGTACC
>JAFTTU010000137.1 GCA_017466635.1 Bacteroides sp. | reverse complement strand
TGAAACTGATGAATCGATGAGAAAACTAACCTTTATAATAACCCTGCTATTGGGCATGACCTCCGTTCATGCCCAAAACGCATATCCCGACTTTAGCAAAATGCATTTCGGATGTGACGGCAACAGCATTACGGCAGGCAACCAGTGGTCCAAGACCGTAGTCGATATGCTTGGATTTGCTACCCATCACAATGTAGCCGTGGGCTCGTCTACTTGGGCTTGCTATGACGATACTCAAGATTATGGTTCAGCTGACTTTGCTGGAATCTCAGGCGGATGGCAACCGACTACCGATGCTGCCGAAATGCAGAAACGCCACAACAACGTGGCCAAAGTACACATCCAGAAATTCATTGCCGAAGTAGACAACGGCAGTTATCCGGCTCCCGATGTCTTCGTCTTCTCCATGGGTACGAATGACCGCATTCTGGGCAATGCCGAAGATGCACTGAGAGGTAAGTCATTGGAAGAAGTAGACCTGACCACCATGGCAGGCGGTGCCCGTTGGGCCATCCAGACCATTGCAGCCCGCTTCCCCGATTGCCGCATCTTTGTGTGTACCCCGATTCAGACAGGTAATCCGGAACATAATGAAATGAACTTGAAAAAGATTGCTATCCTGAAGGAAATTTGTCAAGCACTCTCGGTGCAAATGATTGACTGCTATTCCAACGCCGGCATCAGCGAGAAGTTTGAAGTAAAGGACAGCAAGGGACGTTACCTTCGTGACGGGCTTCATCCCGATGAACGAGGTCAACAGCTGATGGGAAGATACATTGCAAAAGAAATCCGGAACAATTACTATTAACACATAAAAAAAGGAGGGCGTTCATATCGAAACGCCCTCCTTTTTTATGATAGTTGATGAAAGTTTCTTAGAATGCGATATCCAAAGATACACCTACTACATCGTTCTTACGAGTATAGTTGCGAGTAATACCGCTTGCAGCACTTGTTGTCTTGTGATCTTCGTAGAATGAGTGCATGTAACCTACGTTCAACTTCATCTTTTCAGAGAACTTGTATGCACCACCCAAACAGATTGCATAGTTCGGAGTGTTGAAGTTAATGTCCGACATGTCAGCATCATCAAAGTTATAGTCTGTACGTTGACCACCCATACTCAACATAATCTTGTCGTTTACATCCCATTCGAAACCAAGCAATGCTTCCCAAGTATTGTTACCCTTCTTAATCGGAGAACCCTGAGCATCCTTGTCCCAATAGTAGTGGAAACCGGCCATCGCACGGAAAGCATCAGTAAACTGATACTGAGCACCCAAAGTCAACAAAGCAGGAATATCCGAACGAACCTTACCGCCATCAGCGTAAGCAGGCATCAATGCATCAACGTTTGCACTGTTGGTCGATTCGTTTTCCAATTCAATCTTGGTACGGAATTCATACTTGGCAGCCAAGTTCAACTTACCCAAATTCCAGTCCAAGCCGATAATCGGAGTGATACCGAAACCACTTTGTGAGCAGTCGAGGTTATAGTCACCAATCATGGCAGCTACAGTACCAGCTTGAACAGCCTGACCCTTCAATGTTTCTGCCATAGCAGCATATTCAGCAGCCTTATCTGCAAGACCAGCAGCAGCGAACTGAGCAGCAGCATCAGCAGCTTGCTGAGCACCGGCAGCAGCCTGTTGAGAAAGAGCCGAATATTCAGCAGCAGTCAAGCCATTTGCCTTGATACCATTGATGGCACCTTCGTAACCACAGCTAGCCAACACACCACGGATACCTCCGAATACTGAGAAGTTTTCAGCCAAACGATAAGTAGCACCCAACTGGAGACCGAAGAAATATTGCTTACCAGTCAATTGTTGGTTCAATGCGTATGAAGTACCACCGTTCTGAGCAACAGCACCACCAATCATTTCTTCGAACATTGGCAAACCATTGTCGAATTCGCACTTACCGCCACCGCCACCGATAGCAAACTGACCGGATACAGACCACTTGTCGTTGATAACGTAAGCTGCCTGGAAAGAAGGAATCACCGGAGCCTTCGCAGTACCTTCGAAATATCTGTCTGCACTCTGATTGTTAGCGTTCATCATGAACATCTTGCCAGTTGCATCAATCTGACGCTTCTGGAAAGCTGCTTGCCAGCTTACTGACAAATGGAAACCCTGTGGCAAGAAAGCAATACCTGCCGGGTTGCTGTATACACCGTCAATAGCGATGACTGCATCGCGTGCCGGATTACGAAGATAAGCTGCATTCTGATTAGTGTTAGTGAGAATACCACCTGCAAAAGTTGAATTTGAAACCATCAACGCCGTTGCGCCAATCAATAAAAATTTCTTCATTTCTTATAATCATTTTGAATTTTCGGCTGCAAAGGTACGGTTAAATTACACACAAACCAAATTTTTGTGCACAAAATCGCATAAAACGTTGATTTTTTCAATCGTTTCATCCGAAACATTTAAATCTTACGGACGATTAGAACCGTTTGTCATGTTTTAACCATTTACATTTCAACTTCCTTTTGGCATATTGTTTGGCTTCGTACATCAGCAAATAAAAACACCCACGCAATTGGATTTCGTTGGAATCGAGATGCAGGAGCTCCGCATAGCGTTTCAAGATGTAATTGAGCAAATCGACATTGTCCGATATCCTACGCAAGTTCTTGAGCCTCATCTCCAACGACAACTCTTGGTAGAACTTCATACGGTTATTGTCTATCAGTTGAAACGAAAAGCCACCGGAAGGATGCTCCCGATACAAGATATTTCCAACATTCAAATCCTGATGGTAAACACCCTTATTGTGTATCTCTACCAACCAAGCGACCAAAGCATCGAGTAACGGATGCAAGGTTTGATTACTCACATCAAAGTCACGGAGAAACGAAAGGGAGCGGTCTGAAGTACACAATGATATAAAAAAGCTATGATGAAGAAGGCCATACTTGTAAGTCTCCAGCACCGCTACCCCTTCGGGAGTATCTATTCCCAACTCAGCCAACCGCAAAGCATTCTGATAGGCGCGTACCGCCTTGCTCTTACGGAAAGCGGAATACATCAGCCGATTGAAAGCCGTGATACGGCCATAGCGCTTGACTACTACTTCTACTCCATCCACCGAGAAACGCTTCACCTTATTGCGGATATCGTACAGCACCTCTCCTCTCTCTTCAAAAGCGACAGGATCAATCAGCCCTTGAAGCAAGGGCACTATCGATTGGTATTTGGGATTCACTATCTTTTTCATCTATTCTCTCTCTTTTTGGTCGGCAAAATTACCACAATGCCAGAATCTCCGCTAGTCAAAAAATCCTTTTCATTTGACCTTTTTTCTTGATGGGAAATAAAGAACATGGATTCTGAAAAAAGCATCATCCCACTCTCGACCTCTTCCGTAACTTTGCACCCATTATCAATCCTCACACATCAATCATGAAAGATTCAATCCGATATAAATGGAATAGTGGAAAGCCTTGCAAGGCATGGTTCTTCGTCAAAGGATTCCTGAAGGACATGGTTCCCAACCGATACTATCAATGGAAAAAAGAAAGTCTTCTCCGTCAACTCGACCTACGGGAGGACAAGGAGTACATTCTGGAACGGGTAGCGTATTACAATAAGGTGAACCAACCGTATACATTACCTTCAGAAACAAGAAGGGAACATAGAGGACATTACTATGTATTTCTGGACAAGATACGCCATTTCCGTCCGGGTACTTTCCATAAGGCCTACTACCTGGATTTGCAGGATGCCGTACGATACTTCGACCGCTCGTTGCGCATCGCTTACACACCGGGGGACGTTTATTTCACTCCCACGTTTCCGACCCTCGTCAAAAGCAGACTCTTGAAGGAAGACAACCATCACTCGGTAATACTGAAACTGGATAAGCTTCGCCATTTCATGTTCGTAAATGACGGAAAGTTCTTTGAAGAGAAAAAGGACAAAGCCATCTTCCGGGGAAAGATTCGTCTGAGCCGGCAACGGAAACAATTCCTGGAAATGTACTTCGGCTCTTCCTTTTGTGATTGCGGAGTAGTAGACAAATGCCCGGAACATCCGGAATGGGAAACACCCAAGAAAACCATTCAGGAACATTTGGACTATAAATTCATCCTGGCACTTGAAGGCAACGACGTGGCCTCCAACTTGAAATGGGTCATGTCTTCCAATTCCATAGCCATCATGCCTCGCCCCACTTGCGAGACTTGGTTTATGGAAGGAAAGTTGATACCGAACTATCACTACATCGAAATAAAAGATGACTTGTCCGACTTGGAGGAACGCATGCAATACTACATTTCGCATCCTCACGAAGCCCAACAAATCATTGAACATGCCCATGAATATGTCCGTCAGTTCATGGATGATGAACGGGAAGAATTGATTCAGATGCTTGTCGTGAAGAAATACTTGGATAGGAGTTTTGAGTTATGAGTTATAAGTTATGAGTTTTGAAATAACTGCTATCTGTTAACTGTAGGATAGAACGTAAACAAATTGAGGGCTGCCCTAGAAATCACTTCTCGGACAGCCCTTCTTCAAATTTACATATAACAGAATAATTAGGTATGTTAATAACGCCCACCTCCGAGGGCTTGATAAAGGTTAACAAAATTCTGATTTTGCTTAAACCTATTGGCGGTCTGTTGCAGTTGTGCATTCAACAAGGATTGTTGAGCTGTCAATACCTCCAAGTAAGTCGTATTGCCATGTTTCATCAGCAAGGATGTACTATGATAGGCTTTCTGTAAGGCAATCACCTGCTTATCAAACAATGCAGACTTCTCTTGCCCCGTCTGACACGCTACCAAGGCTTCGTTTACCTCTGCACCGGCATTGAGCAAGGCTTGTTGGAAAGCCAACGAAGCTTGCTCCTGCTGTGCTTTGGCTATCTTGTATTGTCCCACGATACGACCTTGTGCAAAGAGCGGTTGGGTCAATGAACCAACGGCGGAGGCCAAGAATTTGCCAGGATTGACAATAGCACCTCCAGCCGAGTTGGTCCATCCGGCACTTCCGCTTAGCGTCACAGAAGGATAGAATGCGGAACGTGCCACGTTTGTCGCATAGAAGGCAGATTCCAATGCACGCTCAGCAGCACGCACGTCGGGACGATTAGCAAGGAGTTGAACAGGCAAACCAATAGACAATTGTTCAACACACAGAAGAGAGGATTCCTTCCACGATGCACGGTCGATGCGATGCACCGGTTCTGCCAACAATAACGACAAACTATTTTCTACCTGA
>JAFTTU010000013.1 GCA_017466635.1 Bacteroides sp. | reverse complement strand
AGTACGTTGGCTCCAATCACCGGAATACCGGCTTGGTCGAGGATGGTACCAGTAATCTTCTTAGTCTGTTGTTGTGCTGCGGTTACTGAATCAAAATCTGCAGCCCAAACCTGAGGTGCGCCACCGAGCAAGAATGCCATACATGCACTTGCTACTAGCGCGTTCTTTTTAATTTTTAGATTCATACTGTGTCTTTTCTTAGATTAATAATTCATAAGATTGTTCTTATGATAAAGGTTAATTTTCTCTCATATTACCTACTTGTCAGTGAAGTCGGTAATGGCGTTTTTCAGTCGTTCCCCATAGGCTGTCTGGTTTTTCAGGTTTCTTTATATTATAATTATGTTCTCTTTTCTTTCAAATCGTTCTCTATGTTGCCATAGAACTTTCAACATGGCAAAATAAGTTGATTTCATATTTCTAAACAAATACAATTTTGCCATATAATGATACTATTTGAATCTTTCCATGATTTCCATGCACATGCGGCCGTTGTGGTATGGACATTTCCAAAAACCGGCTTTGTCGTCGACATGGTTAGGCGTTCCATCCTGGTGTACGCTCCAAAGCCACTCGCCGTGGGTATGGTCTATCAAATGATTTTTGATGAAATCCCAACAATTCAGGGCTTTTTGAAGGCTGTCCTCATCGGCGAAATGCTGGTAGATATTCAGGTAGCCTACGACCGTTTCGGCTTGTACCCACCAGTGCAAATCAGTATCGGTGTGGTTCTTCTTTGCATCTTTTTCATACATCATGCCGCCATTGGAGGCTAGTCCCTCGGCTGCAGCACTAGCAATTTGTCGGATGATAGGCTCTACTTCGGCCAATAATTGTGAATCACCCAATTCCAATGCTGCTTCGTGGATGAGCCAGGAAGCTTCGATGTCGTGGCCATAAGAAATAATATCGTACTTGCTGTTCCAGTCATCGTCAAAGAACAGTTGTAGATGATGGGTACCCGGATGCTTGATTTGGTGGATGAACAGTTTCACCAAATTATGGATTTGCTGTTTCAGCCGTTCGTCTTTCCATACTCGATATAGGTTGGTGTATGGCTCCAGGATATGGAGGTGAGTGTTCATGGTCTTGCGTTCGTTGGCATCCTTTTCACTCAGTCGCATGTCTGCTATTTCTTGCCAGTCACGGGTGGTTGCTTCGCAATAACCGTTCTTTATGGCGTCAAAGCTATGTGTCTCAATGTCGTTGAAAAGGCGGATGGCATAGTCCAGGGCTTCCTCGTCGCCTGTAGCCCGATGGTATTCGCTCAATCCGTAGATGGCAAATCCGAGGGCATAGATTTGTTTCTTGGTGTCGCTGGGTACACCGTTGCAGTTCAGGGACCAATAGATACCTCCGTATTTCTTGTCGAAGAAATCGTGGATGATGACTCGCTTGGCACGGGTGGCTACTTGCAGATAGTCTTTCCGTCGGAGCAGACGATAAGCTGCCGAGAAAGTCCAAAGGATACGGGCGTTGAGAATCGCTCCTTTGTCGGCTTCGGGAACAAGTTCGTCATTGCCGTTGATGCGTCCATAAAAACCTCCGCGGCTGTCTGTCATCCGGTTAATCCAATAGGGGAGAATGTTCTTGGTCAAAACCTCTTGAACTTCATTCTTTAGCGTAGTGATGGTAGCATTCATAAGCAGTCATTCTAAATTTATAAACCAAGTTGTTTCCAAAGCCATTCATTCCAGGCATCGTATTGTTCCTGATACCAGAAATGAGCCGTTTCCAAGTAGAGTTGTAACTCTTTGGGTGCAGTCAGGCTGTTGTATGCAGCATACATGGAAGTAGGCGGACAAACATCGTCGTTGTAGCCCCAACTATACCATCCAGGTACTTGTACTCGACGGGCAAAGTTCACAGAGTCGTAATAACGGCTGGTTTCCAGACGAGCCTTGTCGGCTTTCTGCCAATAGAAATAATGTGGCCATCCACCGGCTTGTCCGTGGAGGAACGCTTCATGGTCGCACATGGCAGGGTGGATAGCTGCCAAGAAAGTGACACGTTGGTCGAGGGCTGCGGTAGCAAATGACAATGCCCCTCCTTGGCTACTGCCGGTAACTCCCAAGGCTTTACCGTTATATTCAGGAAGACTGCAAATGAAATCTACAGCACGAACAGCACCAATGAACACACGTTTGTAGTAGAATTCGTCTCGGTTGTCGGCATTGGTGGTCCAGTAAGAATAAATGGCACCTTGGAAGAGCTTGTCGTAATAGTCTTGTGTCATGGTGACTGGAATGCCATGAACACCGATTTCCAATGTAATGGCACCTTTCTCGGCGGTCTGTACGTCGCCATAATATGGACGGATGCCGGCTCCTGGTACACGGAGGAGTGCAGGGTATTTGCCGGGTGCTTTGGGCATACAGAGAATGCCGTATGTACGTGAACCCCAACGCATGTTCTGGAAGCTTACATGATAAACGTTGACCGTTTCAGTACAACGTTCAGGAAGCAGTTCCATGGTCGGTTTTAACGGAGTCTTTCTGGCTTCAGTGAGGGAGTTGTTCCAGAACTCGTCGAAATCTGCCGGGTTCTGTACCTTGGCCGTAATTTGCTCGGGAGCATAGGCTGCAGCGGCGATGCCGTCATAGGTACGTCCATTGACATGGGCTTTGACTTTGCAGCGGATGAATCCTGGCTTGTTCATTTGTGATTTGACGGTCAGTTCACCGTTTTTCAATACAATGCCTTCTTTCTTTTCTGTGGGATACATTTCAGGTCCCAATTCGTAGTCGATAATTGCTCCCGGCAACAAGTTCTGTGCTTTGTAGACCTGGATGCGGAAGGTGCATTTTTCGTTGAGCCGATAAGTCCAGTCGGTATGGTCGGGAGATACGACAACTCGAATTTCGTTACCTCTGATTTGAGCTTGAATACCTAGCAGGAAGAAGGTCAAGCAAGTACATAGTATGAAGATACGTTTCATAAAGTATAGATTTAAAAGTTCTGTAGACAAAGGTAAATCTTGGCTGGAAAAGTATCCAATACTATTTTGTCCGATTGTTATGCAATTTGTGTAGGAGGATAGAAAAGCAAGAGCTTCCTTACCGCCGTAGGGAAACTCTTGCCACAACCTTTTTTAAATGTTAACCTAACCTAACTAAATATCTTTATGTTAAAACAAAAGAGAGAATGTTTGTATGCGCAAAGATAAATAGTGTAGTTTAGAAGTAACGATATTATCTTGTCATATTCTGATATGATTCGGCTAGAAGATGATTTTTTTCTTTCGATAGTATTCGCGGAACTCTTTGGGCGAACAATCTTTCTTCTTTTTGAAAATACGGTTGAAGTTGGACAGGTTGTTGAAACCGCATTCATAACAGATTTCGGCCACGGACATGGTCGTGTCTACCAGCAGGCGGCTGGCAAAACCGATACGGATATCGATGACATAATCAGAAAGTGTCTTTCCGGTACGGAGCTTGAAGAAACGGCTGAAAGAGGTAGATGTCATACCTACCAAGTGGGCCATGTGCTCCAGACGGATTTCTTCCCGGTAATTGTCATTGATGTATTTTTGTATCTTATGGATGCGTCGGCTGTTGAACGTTGGTTCTATCTTGGCGAAAGAACTGCTGGAAAGGGCTTTTGCATCCTCTGTATATAAAGACAATTCATACAGGATGGTCAGGAACTTGATGAAAGCGTAAAATCCTTGTTCGGAAGATAAGGAGCATAAGTGGGAATATACCTTCATGATGGCAGGCATCGGAAAGCTGAGCCCGTTCTTGGCTTTCTCGAACATCTTATGAATGGATTCCAATTGGTTTTTGTTCAACAGGCTTTCATTGAACAATTGGGAAGAGAAGTGTATCGTGATTTCATGAATACGCTTGGATGAACATTCATTTTGTTCCCAGACATGTTCCAAGTCACGACCAGTTATCAGTACCAAATCGAAATCGTTGATGACTTCCGTAGAGTCGCCTATCACTCGTCTGACTCCGGCTGCTTGCTCAATGAAATTCAGTTCATATTCATCGTGGTGGTGAATAGGATAAGTGAATTCGGTTTTGATACGTTCGCCGATATAGAAACAGTCCTTGTCCGATAAAGGAGTGATTTCTCGCATGACCTGGTTTTCCAATGGATGATTCATATAGGATAAAAAAGTATTAGTTTGCGCAAATATATGGTTATTTTTGATACGATGTATCTGAAAGGACTATGTTTTTGAACAATATTTCTCTATTCGTGTTATCAGAAGTGAAAGCTAAAGACTATATGTGGATGCAAAAGCATATTTATGTGAAAAAATCCATTGAAAGTCTTTTGATTTCTTAATTAGTTGACTATATTTGCAAAAAAAATATAAAACATAAGTCTATGCAACTGAAAACGATTGTAAAAATAGGAACCGTCATTTCTGTCCTTCTGTTTTGTTTTGCAGTAGGCTTCTATGCTTTCATGCGCTTGGAGGCTACCGACCGTAGTCGGGAGGTCAATCTGTTTTCGTTGGTACCATCCAATGCTGTTGGCGTTTTGGAAAGCGATCATATACAAGGTGTCATGGAGCAAGCATCCATGTTGAATTACCATCAGGAACTGAATGGCCTTCATTTTCCGGGGCTGTTTGATTTCTTTTTGTCTGAACTGGATCTATATGCGAAAGACAGTGATCATGGTTTTAGTAATCAGTTGAATCATTTCTTGGTAAGTTTCCATACACCGGTAAATCCTCGGAATCAAGTGGTCTATTTCCGGATGGGAAATGCAGACGAGCAAATGTTATCGGATATTCTTCAGAATTATGCCGCAGGGCATTTTCTGCCGAAAGAAGAAACATATCGTGGAAGGACCATCTTTGTTTATCCGTTGAGTCATGAAGAATTCCTGGCTGCATATATCGAAGATGCCTTTTTCGTTGTCAGCTATCAGAAACGCCTGATAGAAGAGGTTATTGATGCCCAATTGGATGGTACTTCTTTGAGTGACGATGCACTTTTCTCTCGAATCATTTCTCGAAAGAAGTCGGCAGATTTCCTTACCTTATATGCACAGACGCCTGTCATGCCGTTCTTGAATTCCGGTCAACCTTGTTGGTGTGAATATGAATTCCATTTAAACAGTGATGTAGTGTATCTCACAGGAGAGACATTCGGTGAAGATGATTCCGTTTTGTTGAAAACCACGGGAGATGCCTTGCAGGAGGTTTCTGTCGTGAATGAACCGAATCTTTTCATCTCGTCGGACAAGGATTCTACCTCTTATTATATGAATGTAGCTTATGATGCCAACGAAAGTGGCAACCGTTTGTTATATAATGAATGTATGGCGAATCTGTCCAGTGAGGCTTCTTTCTCGATGGTGGTAGATATGCAGGAGGTAGTGGAAACTCCCGAACGTTTTCAGACCTATTTGTGTCCTTTCTTGTTGGAAAATGCTCATTTGTTCCAATCGTTCATTCTTTCTACCCAATACTCGTTGAATGGAAACCGTCCTTCCCACATGTGGGTATTTACCTATAAATATTAGCGGAGACGGAAACGATGGAAATGTGGAGAAACTTTCCGGTAAAAGTAGAAAAGCGAAACCACTGTCAGTAAAGCACCTACGAGGTAGGCCACTCTAAAGGTCGCTATTTCGGCCAAATAACCACCTACAACCATACCGATACCGATGCCTACGTCCCAGGAAGTGAGGTAGGTACTGGTAGCTGTTCCTCGTTGATTGTTGGGTGCTAGATTGACAAACAAAGTGTTGTAGGCCGGGAACATGGTTCCAAATCCAATGCCCAGCAACAAGGATATGATATAGAAAAAGACGGTGGTAGCTGCAAGGTTCCAACTGATTATCCATCCACAGGCACTCAATCCGAAGAAACAGAAGCATACCAGGTACAAACCGGCTTTGATGACTTGGGTAATCATTCCTCTATCTACCAATTTGCCGGAAAACAAGCGCGATACTGCCATACCGATGGCCATTAACGTAAAGAAGAATCCGGTTGATGAAGTGATTCCTATCTGTTTGGCATACATGGCTACATAGTTGGTTGTCATCCCGTAGGGAATGGATAGCAACAACAGACTGATACCTGCCGGAATACCTTTAAGGAGAATGAATCGGTCCAGCGAAATGGGTTCTCGCTTTACGGGAGGCTTATAGGGTGTCTTCACCATGTAGGCACAAAGAAAGCCGATGATGCATGCTGCAAGCGAACAACTGAATATGAACGTATAACCCACAGCTGCATCGTGCAGGAAAAGTCCTGTCATGGGACCGATGGACATGGCGATGTTGTTGGCCAATCCGTAATATCCCAACCCTTCGCCACGGCGGGAAGAGGGCATGATGTCAATGACAATGGTATTGCCACTGACGGTTACCATACCAAAGGAAAATCCATGGATGATGCGGAAGATAATGAATAACGTAAGCGTACCTGCCAGCATGTATCCTCCGAACATGGTCGTGAAGAAGAAATAAGCCAACAAGTAAAGTGGTTTTCTGGCAAAGGTATCTAGCAGATAGCCGGAGAAAGGGCGCATGCAGAGCGCTGCGATGGTGTAGCAGGAAAGAATGGCCCCAATGCTGGTTTTGTCGGCACCGAATACTTCTTGCAGATAGAAGGGGAGTACCGGTATCAGCAACCAAAAACCGAAGAATTGCAGGAAGTTCGCTGCAATAATCAGGATATAGCTAGGTGTGACCAGTCTTTCTTTCATGCTTTTTATTTTTTAGGCACGGATTATACGGATATCACGGATATTTAGTAAGCATAAACTAAAGAACCGTGTTAATCCGTGTAATCCGTGCCTAATATTGTCGAGTTATCAATTGGCTGCTTCAAATTCCTTCAAGAAGCGGGTATCGTTTTCTGAGAACAGACGCAAGTCGTTCACACGATACTTCAAGTTGGTGATACGTTCGATACCCATACCGAGTGCATAACCGGAATATACCTTGCTGTCGATACCGTTCAGTTCGAGTACGTTCGGGTCTACCATACCGCAACCCAAGATTTCTACCCAACCGGTTCCCTTACAGAAAGGACAGCCCTTACCGCCACAGATGTTACAGCTGATATCCATTTCAGCACTTGGTTCTGTGAATGGGAAGTAAGACGGACGCAGACGGATTTGAGTCTGTTCGCCGAACATTTCCTTGGCGAAGAGCAACAGAACTTGCTTCAGGTCAGTGAACGATACGTTCTTGTCTACATACAATGCTTCTACTTGGTGGAAGAAAGCGTGAGCACGGTAACTGATGGCTTCGTTACGGTATACACGTCCTGGGCAAATGATGCGGATAGGTGGTTGTGTATGTTCCATCACGCGGCTCTGTACCGATGAAGTGTGTGTACGGAGAATCACGTTTTTCTTCACGTCTTCTGCATTGGCTTCCACAAAGAAAGTATCCTGCATGTCGCGTGCCGGATGGTCTTCTGCAAAGTTCATGGAAGAGAATACATGCCAGTCGTCTTCGATTTCCGGACCGTCGGCGATGCTGAATCCCAAACGGTGGAAGATATCGATGATTTCGTTCTTCACGATGTTCAATGGATGGCGAGTACCCAAACCAATCGGATAAGCCGAACGGGTCAAGTCCATTTCAGCGGCACTGTTGTCTTGGGTAGCGAATGTTTCTTTCAGAGCGGCAATTTTTTCCTGTGCCTTGTTCTTCAGTTCATTCACCTTCATACCTACTTCCTTCTTCTGTTCTGCCGGAACATTGCGGAAGTCGGCCATCAACTCATTGATGGCACCTTTCTTACTTAAGTACTTGATGCGAAGCACTTCCAACTCTTCTGCATTGGATGCTTGCAAGCCTTCAATTTCCTGAAGGAGTTGTTCTATTTTTGCTAACATAGTTCCTTGTTTATTTTTTAATGGCGACAAAGTTAGCGAATTAAACGGAATATTT
>JAFTTU010000012.1 GCA_017466635.1 Bacteroides sp. | reverse complement strand
ACTATCGAATTCGAAGGCGAAACTTATCCATTGGTTAAGTTGGAAATCTCTAACACTTCTCACCCGTTCTATACTGGTAAGTCTAAGTTGGTGGATACAGCTGGTCGTGTTGATAAGTTCATGAGCCGCTACGGTAACCGCTTGAAGAAGTAATTTAGAACTTTGATTGAGTTTTACAATAAAGGGTTGAATCAGCTGATTCAACCCTTTATTGTTATCTGAACTTTCCGTTCTGCCATTGAAGGACAATCGGCTCCTTCCTCAAATAAGGTAGAAGTTTCTCCTTGTCTTCCTTATTCAAATAGTCGGGCGTAGTATATATAAAGGTAAGCGATGCATCGTCTTTGGAAAGCGACGCTTTCATCGGATGCATGTCTGCCTTTTTCTTAATCAATACGGATTCTTCCGTTTCCGAATCAGCCGGTAGATAGAACGCACTAGCAGCAGGTAGTTTCAAGAAATCTCCGGCATCCAGCTTCTTCGACCAATCGGACGCATAGAAAAGGACATCGCTGTCGCAAGCCGACGCACAAACCGTCTTCACCATACAAATCACCTTGATGGAATCGCTGACCGGAAGCAACTTCATTTCCAACGTACTCGCCGAGGAGGTCTGCACCAACACATAATCGTCGGTCAGCGCCTTCATTTCAGCCTTGTTGCCGAAACGGTTGGTCACTTCCGCCTTCATATTGCTAGCGAGAAAGTCGATGCAATCCTCCTTGTTCACCTGAGTCAACAACGGACAAATGGAGTCGGGCATCGCAATGAAGACCGACTTCATGTTTTGTCCCATGACAGACAGGGCGCAAAAAGATAAAAGTATCAACAGTATTTTTTTCATTATTATCCTTATTTTGTATACTTCACCGGCAACTCACGTTCCGTACGGCTTTTCCAAATAAGGTACAAGCCCAAGGCTATCAGCGGCAAGCTGAGCAACTGACCGATATTGAGCGTCATGCCCACTTCCTCTGCCACCTGTGGATTCTTCATGAACTCCAATGCCAAGCGGGTACCGAAGAATATCAGCAAGCTCACGCCAGTAATCAGGCCCACGTACTTCTGCAAGTGGAACTTGTGATACATCACATACGAAACCACCCCAGCCGTCAAGCAATAGAGCATTTCGTAGATTTGGGTAGGATGACAAGCCTGTCCTTCGTACAGTTGATGCCACTCGCGGGAACGGACGAACTCGAATCCCCAAGGCATATCGGTAGGGAAACCGAAGATTTCGGAGTTCATCAAGTTACCGAAACGGATGCAGAAGCAAAGCACCGCCACCGACGGAATGATGCGGTCGAACAACCACCACACACTCTGCTTGGTAATCTTCTTGGAATAGAGCCAAGCCGCAAAGATGACACCGAACACGCCTCCATGACTCGCCAATCCACCTTCCCAGATTTTCAGTATTTCCACTGGATTGGAAGTATAGTAGTCCCATTGATAGAAAAGGCAATGTCCCAAACGGGCACCAATGACCACACTCACCAAACTATAGACAAACAACTTGTCCACCCATTCTTCCGGATATTTCTCCTTCTTGAACAGCCATTCGGCATACTTGTAGGCCAGGATAAAACCCAAGCCCCACATCAAACCGTACCAACGGATTTGACGACCCCCTATCTCAAAAATGGTGGGATCAACATCCCAAACGATACTAGACAACATCTTTTCTTTTATTATTTCCTTTTACACCAAATGCGCAATCAACTCTTCACGATCACCATGCAACAAGTCAATTACCGGCACTTCAATCATGGTGTAGCATCCCGGTTGCTGACGCATAGTGGCACGGGCACAGCAGACCATCACTTGGGCAGTCAAAGCCGGATTGTTGATTTTCATATTAAACTCGAACAACTGGTTGTGGGTAGTACCCGATACACCCTTGCGCACCAAGTTCACGCCATGGCCCACATCGTTCAAATCGTCTACACAAGGAACCTGCTTCACATGGGTTTCATCGTTCACAAAATATGGGTCGGCCTTGATGGCAGCCTCAACCGCCTTGAAGTCGGCACCTTCTTCCAACTCCACATACACCATACGGCGATGAATGCCCGTACCTGTCGGGATAGTCATGGACAATGCATCCTTCACACCATCGATGGCACGCACAGCTACCGAGTGTCCCATGCTTCGGCCCGGACCAAAGTTCGTATAAGTGATACCCTTCGGAGCGATGGCTTCAAGCAACGTACGCACCACCGAATCACTGCCCGGATCCCAACCTGCCGAGATAATGGCTACCGAACCATTCTCTTTAGCTGTCTCACCCAACGAACGTCGGAGCGAAGTAATCTGTGTATGTATATCAAAACTATCAACGGTGTTGATTCCCAAAGCCAGAATCTTCTTGGCCTGCATTTCTACCTGACGGGTAGGACTTGCCACGATGGCTACATCCACATCCTTCAGTTCGGCAATATCCTTCACCACTTCGTAATCAGTCAATTCTGCCGGCTTGTTTTCCGCACCGTTACGACGAATGATACCTGCTATTTCAAAATCCGGAGCAGCTTGAAGCGCTTCCACAACCGATTTACCAATGTTACCGTAACCTACTACGGCCGCTCTAATCTTTTTCATCTTCGTATCTGTTTTAATTACCTATTTCAAATTAATGGACACAAAAATAGACATTTTGTTTTATACCTATATAAATATAGCGCAATTATTTTTAATTTTGTCGGTGAAAAATAACCGACAAGAATATATGATAGAATACATCAGAGGCGAACTCGTAGAAACAACACCGGCATTGGCAGTCATCGATTGCCACGGTGTGGGATATGCCATCAACATATCACTGAACACCTACTCGGCCATCCAAGGGAAGCCGAATGTGAAGCTATACATCCACGAAGCCATCCGCGAAGATGCCCACGTGCTCTTCGGCTTCTCCACCAAACAGGAACGGGAGCTGTTCTTGCTGCTCATCTCCGTATCAGGCATCGGAGGCAATACGGCACGCATGATTCTGTCCGCCCTCTCTCCTTCCGAGCTATGCAATGTCATCAGCTCCGGCAATGAGAAATTATTAAAGGGAGTCAAAGGTATCGGGCTGAAGACTGCCCAACGCATCATTGTGGACTTGAAAGACAAGATAGCCTCAACGGGAGTGGAAACGGTAGCGGGAAGTGCTTCCACCCTTACGGCGGCTCATTCGGAAGTATACGAAGAAGCGGTTGCCGCCCTTACCATGCTGGGATTTGCCCAAGCTCCTTCGCAAAAAGTGGTTACCGCAATCCTGAAGGAAGAACCAAGTTTAGCGGTAGAAAAGGTAATTAAATTGGCTTTAAAAAGGCTATAGGAATTTTGATTTTTTAGCCTAAAACACCTATATTTGTTCTCTATAATACCCAACATGAATATACATAAACCTGAAATAATCGAATTATTATCATTTGTAGAGCAAAAATACCAAAAGAATCTACAAACGTCGACAGACTTCGACGAGTTTTCCTTCCATTTGAAAAAAGAGACAGGAGAACAAATATCTACGTCAACCCTCAAGCGTCTCTGGGGCTATGTGAATGACAGCCATACACCCCGACAACAGACACTGGATACCTTATCCCGATATATCGGGCACGATTATTTCCGAACCTTTTGCAGTTGGCTCAAATCAAGTGCAGCCTATAACTCGTCCTTTTTTACGACCAAACAAATTTTAAGTACAGAGCTACTTCCGGGGCAAGAAGTAGAAATCGGCTGGGCACCTAACCGATACTTGCGCTTGCAATATCAAGGCAATGGCATCTTTCTTATCACAGAAGCCTTGCAATCCAAACTTCAAAAGGGCGACAGTTTCGAAGCATCAGCTTTTTTGTTGAAACAACCTTTATTCCTTCCCTACATTCTTCGGGACGGGAACAAGACTTCCCCTTTTATAGCCGGACGCAATGGAGGGCTTACACTTATAAACCAATTGAGCCATGGAGAATAATCTAAGTTCTTCTGATTTCATCACCGACGACGTTCAATATCCGAAGCCGCAGCTATTTGCCAACATACAGGAAGTCCATGTGTCTCCGTCCGGATATAGCAAAATCTTCCGTGGCGAAAGATACGGAAAGCTCCATGCGTTGAAAACCTTGCAAGATATTTATGCCAAGCAAACCTTTTATCAGCAAGCCCTTCGAAAAGAATTCAATATTGGATACTCATTGGAGCATCCCCACATTTGTCATACCCTTGGCTGGGAAGCAGTAGAAGGGATCGGTCAGTGCATCATCTTGGAGTTCATCGATGGAATTACCTTGAAGGAATTGCTGGAGAGACAAAAATTGAACCGAGAGCTGGCTGACAAGATAATCATTGAATTATGTGAAGCATTGTTCTATTTACACAAGAAACAAATTGTTCACCGGGATTTAAAGCCAAGCAACATTCTGATTACGCACAATGGGAACAATGTAAAGCTCATCGATTTCGGACTATCCGACTGTGATGATTATGACATCCTTAAGTTACCGGCAGGAACACGTTATTACCTTGCTCCAGAAACTCTAATTCCTGATGCAACATTAGATTCCAGAAGCGATATCTATTCTTTGGGAATCATTATCGGAGAGATGGCAACGCTTTTAAACGACAAGCAACTTGCCTCCATTTCCAGGAAATGCACTCAACGCATTCCTCAAAAACGGTATGAATCTACCGCTGAAATTATCCGCCAAATCAAAAATCGCAACAAACGGAGCTGGACTTTCCTAAAAATAGCATCGGCTATCCTTATCTTGATGTTTATCGGAATATCGGGAGCATATTTTACCCATAGACAATCCAGTTACCCCAATTATCCGGTTTATGGGAAGACAAGCACACTCAACAAAAGCTGCAGGAACATTCTTTTTTCAGCAAAGGGGCAACTGCAAAGTTCCCCGAACGATGAGGACAGCCTACTTATTCTCAAACGTTTAAAAGAAACGTTGGACAAGGAATTTCCCTTACCTCAACAAAAGGCATCCACCATTTACCAACTACAATGGGAAGCCATCCAAAAAGAAGTCTCAAACTTGACTCGCAAAGACTAATCCTTGACATCGTCAAGGATTAGCTTGAAATTCTTCCAAGGTGACGCACTTTGGTACAAACTTTTACTCCCTACCGGCACATGCAATACGCAAGTTTCATACAAATGTTCAGCACCTGCAAATGCGTTCTCATGACAAATAGGCAAAAAAGACTTAACAGGTACATACAGATGTTCCAATGAGCATCCATCCAACCAATAAGCAGACAAGAAAGAAACCTCTTTCCCTAAATGCACGGTAGATAAATTGAGGCATTTCTGAAACAAAGCGGTTGGAATATAAGTAACATTTTCGGGAAGCGCAATCATCTCCAGCTTTGAGCCATAAAAGGCACCGATACCCAATTCCTTCACTGAATGCGGTATCTCCAGCTTCCTCTGCAATATTTGCCGGAAAGCATAAGCCCCGATCTTTTTCAATCCTTCAGGAAAAGCGAATCCATCCTCCACCTTTCCCATCGGCCACCAATATAATGTGGAATAATCCTTACTGTACAAACAACCGTCATTTGAAGCATATCTTTCATTTCCCTTTGCCACATCGATATATTTTAATTGATGGCATCCTTTTGACGATATAACCTGCGAGGTCATCAAGGGAATATACAAGCTATCCATCTCCGTACAATTTTCAAACGCCCCACTTTCAATTTCCACTGTTCCATAAGGCAGCTTTACATTTTTCAAGAACAAGCAGTTTGCAAACAGTCCATTACTTACTACATTCTGTCTGGTATAATGACTGCCATCATAACTATCGCCTCCCGCAACAATCGAAACATCGGTCAAATCCAAACGATTCATTCTTCCCTCCGTCAACCGGCCTTCCACATCACGTCCCATCATCTCACGAAGTATACGGAAATCCGTTCCATTCAGGGGACCTGATACAGCCAAATGCAAAAAGCGGTAACGTTCCTCCTCACTGATCAGAGCACCTAAACTTCCTGCCTCCACGACCTTTATCGCCTGTTCTGTCCGAATACTCACCTTGTCTGTCCGTGTTTCTCCCACGTCATTGACAGCGTATCCCTGTATCATATAATCGGACTGTATCTGCAAATCCGTCAATCGCACATAAAAGGTTTCGCCCCGCCTTTCCCCTTTGATTCGTATTTCTTCTCCTCCTTCCATTTGTACATAAAAACCGGCATCTTGCACCGATTTTCCACCATCATCTTCCAAGTCGAACTGGAGAATCGCGCTAGTAGGCCCCTTGCCCATCAGTTTCAGTTCTCCTACCGCGGGGTTCCGATTAGGTTCCGTTGTAAAATGATACACATCACTCCTTATCCTACTATAATCATTACCAACCTCAAAGCAATAATAATAAGTCGTACCTGCTGTTAATTCAGACAAAGACACCACCACTTTCGGCAATGAATGATCACAAATCACCTTTTCTCCCAATTCCAATGTCGTTCCATAATAACATACTACGGTCGAAATCATTTCCTCACCATTCCGCACAATACTACAAGAAACTTGAGCCTCATTGCGTGAAATATCGACCGCTTCTGTCACTACCAATGTTGGGATGAGACTGGTAGGTTTCTCCACGTCCTGACAAGCAGCCATACTTATCAGCAATACCAACAACAATCCTATTCCGATTCCTATACGATTCATATACGCCTTCCTTTACAAACAAATCCCCAAACCTAAAGTAGCTTCCCAATAGTTACCATTGATGGTCGATACACCTACGGCAAACGCCAAAGTCCGGAAATGATACAACAATCCTAATTCCGCACTCAGCCCTTTGGTAGACAGTCCTTTATTAGAAAGACAGTCACCATCCGAAGTCTCCCAAGCGACCACATGTTCTCCAAAGCCTATCCCTTCAAACAAACATAGCTTACCTTTCAATCGATGTATTCCACCCGCCAACACTTTCCAATTACCGGTTTTCGTATTCCCCGTATAATAAGGGAGAGCACCATCGATCCTCCCCGTCCTGTCGCAAGTACCACTTGTTTGGGGCATCGAAAAAGTTTCTGAGCTAAAGGCCAGATACCCTCCATGGCGCTTGATTATCCCCATACGCATTCCCCATGCAGGAGATGTTTGACTTATACCTACATTCGCCAGCAACAAATACATCCACGAAGCACTCTCCCAACGATGAACAGAAGGTAACGAAGTCAACTGTTCCGAAGAATCCTTCCAACTTTTCCGGAACTTTACCGGCTTACGACCTATACCGGAAACCCTTTTTTGTTCAAAATAATCCTTGGGAGGCAACAAGACCAGCTCGTAGGTCATTCTAGATTCCAAAGGCGCATCAAAATGAAAATCACGCAAGACTCCCCATTGAGGATGCTTGATGGTAATTTGCACAGTTTCATTAGGCACATAAATCCAGATTTCCCCCACCTCCTCTTTCCGCTGTACGATTCCGAGGGGAGTTGAAAAGACAAAATCCGCATCTCCAACGACTTTAATCAATGCACATGCCTCATTGTTCAGATCCTTTACGGGAGCAATGTAAGCTGTAATATCATTGGGGAGCAAGCGAAAAGAGCCCACCGAGAACTGCTGTGCATGCATGGTTACACAAAAGAAGAGAAGTACCCCAATCAATCCACACCTATTTATCAAACGACATTCTTTCATCATTGAAGATTAAAATTACGAATGTTGAACACTTTATTTTTCGGCAAAAGAGTTTGGTCCTCCTGAAGAGTCGGTTGCCATGTCCTTACATGGATCTTGGGAGCCATCTTATCCTGAAAATCCCATAAAAGGAACAAATATCCATCATCCGAATACCTGTCCGAAGAATAATGCTGACGCAATGTTACCCCATAAATTCCCTCCTTAGTCGGATGACGCATGATTTTGAACTCTTCAAAACCCACCTCTATTTCCTGATTCGTCCGGAACACTTCCCTCAACCGATCCAAATATTGGCGTTTACTCTTCACATTATAAACCACTTGATTTTGGGGTAAATAATCCACCTCAGACTGAGGCATGGATTTTATCACCGTCCCTACAATGATCAAAGCATTCTCACTGAAGAGTTGTTCCAGAAAATCAATGTCTTTCGTCGTATAGGAAGTGCGGAAATGTTCTACATAATTCAAAATCAATCGGCGGTTTTCCGCATCCGATTCTTCCAACTCACCAGAAATCACCCGTTTCATTTCCTCATAAAAAGGGCTTTGCTTGGCAATCTCTTTCCAAGCCTCCTGATTGATGGAGCGTTTTCCGGATTGTTTCTTGGGTTCTTCAATAGGTGCTTCCTCCTTTTCTTCCGATTGTTCTGTCTTCATTTCATATTGTCGAAAAAAGATTTGAGGGATCTCCTGACGGACTTCCGCCTCTTCTGCAATCAAATCCCAGCAGGCATCTTCCAACTCCCCTTTACGATTCATCCAATGATAAATGCCATCCTTTCTCGCAACCGCCATTCCTGAAGAGTAGAATCGGCCGATGGAATCATATTGCATGGCTGATTTCAACACACCATCAGCATCTGCCAACGCATACTTCCCTTCCAACGACAGAATCACCCGATCCTCGCCTGCCACATAGGCTTCATCATAGGTAGGAGCAACCAAAACCTTTCCCTTGTCATCAATGATCCCAACCTTATCCTTGGCCTTGAATGCAGCCATTCCATGCAAGAAAGAAGTACATTCATCAATCTCTTCCGGTAAATACAAGACTGGTTCACTTTGCTTATCCAGATAATAGCAATGTCCGTCCGGATCCTTACATAACAACAGCCCATCTCCCATGCCTTCATCCAAAACCCCATTGGATACCTGGACAAAAGATCTTATGGATCCATTTAGATCAATCAACTGATAAGCCATGTGTCCCTTACCATCAGACTGCCCCACCAAAGCGATTCCTTCCTTAAAAGAGTGTGCATAATCATAAATGGGCGGTATAACAATATGTCCTTGCGTATCCAGATAGCCATATTTCCCTTCTTTAGTAACAAACAATGCCCGACCTTCACTAAAATTACACATCAGTTCGATTTGACACAACCGGACCTGTTCCGTTGAAAAAACAGTTTTTCCAGTTTTGTCTATGAACAAGAAAGGACTTTCCTTCGTTTCTTGCGCCAAGGTGACATCCTCAAAAAAATATCCTATCCGATAAAAGCGGCGTGAAGAAACAGGTTCATACGGGTTGTTGACATGAAAAAGTTGGAACAGTCCCTCGTCTGTCGGCAAAACAAACATTCCATTCACTACGCATGAAGGTTTATCTTCCAGCACATAAGGAACAAGCATGTGTTTCCCATCGGTCGAAACAATTCCCCATTTCCCATCTCCAGCCAACCGACAAGGAAGGCCATCGACAACTTTCTCTTCACTCTGACAAGAAAAAGCCATCAACAAACAACACCAAAGTAGCAATCGACCGACCCACTGTTTCAAATACACATTCATACCGCAAAGATAACCATATATTTAAAAATGCCCTCTTTCTCTGCCTTACAAAAGTTCAAGAAAGAGGGACATCATCAATAACTATTAATATAAAGCCTGTTTAATCCCAGTTTTCAATTTCACCACCAATTTCAATCTTAACCTGTTCCGGATTCTTTGATACGGCCAGCAATACATTGTGCTGGATTCCCGGCTTAAACAAGAATTTGCTTTCATAAAGGTAAGAAACACCCTTCATTACCACTTCCACCAAAGGCTGGCGGTTGTTCAAGCGTTGTGGAACAATGATAGCCGCATACTGATGGTTGCCCAAGCTTTTAGCCCGAATGGTTTCTACCTCTCCACGTGGGTTACGAGTCACAATTCCGACACTCAAGTCAGCTGTAGCCGATGTCACGGTGTTATGAATATACACTTCCGCATCTTCCGGCAAGTCACCTTCATAATCTTCACCCTTAGTCAACTTGATTACCAGACGGCTCATCTTGTGTTCAAACTGCAAGGTTATTTTTCCGTCACTGGCTTCTACCCCCTTCTTGCCTGCCCAAAGGAAATCACTTGCCGCATAATTAGCGGCAACATGTTGTTCCGTCGATACCGACAATGGCATATCATCTACAGAAGAGAGAGATTTCGTGTAAGGGAAATAAGCATAAATATCGTAAATTCCCTCATTCCAGTAAATGGGTTTAGCCGACGTCCAGGCACTACCCGAATAAGTCAATGAAGTATTATTGACATAATTACCGGACAATTCCAGCGGAGTACCCTTCGTTGTCAGATATAAGCCGACACAATCATTGGTTTCAAAGCCAGCGTCTGTTACACGACTTTGTTTATCCGGATGCAATACCTCAAAAGTCATGACATTCTTATCCGACGGATCAGTCATTTCATCGGTACCACTGTGACAAGCGGTCATCGAGAGCAGGAGTGAAATCCCTCCTGCCCAAATATAATTGACATACTGTTTCATATTCTTCATTTTTAGCATTGACAAATCATTACTTCAACGGACTTCCCTCATGGATTTGCGGATGCATCTGATAGTGACGCATACTACTTCCCGTAAATTTAGGAGCAGCAAAACGGGAAGCGGCAATACCTGCCTCACGGCTATCGTTTGCAACAAATTCCTCGAATGAATATTCTTCACCGGCATATGCCTTGATACGTTTTACGATCGCCTCACGACTGATGGTGCTATAGTAAGGAATATCATTGTTCATACAACTGTTCTGCTCACTACGGAAGACACCTCGACTATGCATATAGCCTCCTTCGAAAATATCAACGATGTCGCTATAACGTTCATCGAAAATCAAATGACTCCAAGGCACTTCATGCATCTTACCGGTCAATGACAAATTCTGGAACCAACCCAATGAGAAATAGGATTCCAATTCCATCACATGACCACAACAAGTACAGTCACACGCATCAATGAATGCATTGTGATAGATGTATTCATCACCCAACTTACCGAATCCATGTCCACCGGCTTCGTGCTGAATCACGCCACGGGTATCAAACGGATAACCGTAGGTACTCATCGGACAGAAAGCAATGGCTGAACCATCTGCCCACATCTGGCAAATGCCACCATAATCCGTACTATTCGGAACCATGATAATCAATGATTGGTTCAAATTATCTTTAGTTACTTCCGGAATACGAAGTGCATAATTGAATACCGCATCATAGTCACACTTCAAGCCTACGCCTCCGGTAAAGGTTGTTTCAAACTTCGCATATCGGATGGTATTCACCGTACCGATGCCTGTTTCCGGAGAAACGGCAATTGCTGTATGTACATTGAAATAATCACGATAGGTTGTATAAGGCTCAATGCCGAAGAAGTTTTCCACTTGTTCCTGCATAGCCGCCATGTATTCACCTTCGCTGATTTCTTTCGCATCAAAGCCATCGCCCAAGAAAATCAGGTTAATACCGCCATTGTTGCCCTTGGTAGCCTTTTGTAACGTAATGATTTCGTCTTCCGCATACTCATAGTCATACTGAGAAACCGTACACTTGTGAGTATAATCCTTGTCTTTCAGTTTAAAGACAATTTCTCCGGTACGAGCTTCTGAACCCTTGGCCATTTCATGAATAGTTAAAGTCAGTTCAGTTTTCTGACTACCCGATGTTTGTGACAAGCTACACCAGTCCGGCATACTTTCCACTTCCCAATCACCCTCAGCATTCAAGACCAAATTACGAGTACATTCAGTATTAATCGCATTGGCAATGCTAGGACGGCATACCAATTCGTGGTGAGCTGCAATACGTTTGAAATCCATCCATCCCGGTTCTGTTTGATAGAGGGTTATGGCTGATTGAGGAACTTCAAGCGTGAAATTGTCTTTGGCTACGCCATCAAATGCATTACCCATAATATAAGGAGGAATAGAACTTTTACTAACAACGCTTCCAATTCCATAGCATTGGTAGAAAGCTTCATTACGAATACTTTCCAAACCTTCCGGGAAAATAACACCTTCCAAGCCCCAACAATTATAGAAAGCACCTTCACCAATACTTACTACACCTTCCGGAATTTCAAGAACACCCATCAAACGCCAATTGGAACCATTCCAATAACTACCAAAAGCATTATTACCAATTCGTACCAAGCCCTTGGGTAATTTTAGTTCACCGGAAAAATCACAACCGTTAAAAACTTCGTTTGCCAAAACGGTCAAACTTTGAGGCAACACCAATTCACCCTTCAATGGATTTCCTTTAAAGGCACGATTTCCGATACTTATTATACCATCATGCAACTGAAGATTTCCATTGAAAGAGCAATCCTCGAAACATCCATCAGGAATTACAACAATTCCTTGAGGGATAGTTATTGATCCTGTTAAATTCGCACATCCTCCAAACGCACATGCACCTAACTTCTTCAGTCCTGCCGGAAGACGAAGTTCACCATACAATCCTTTACATTGAGAGAAAGCAAAACCTCTGATAACTTCTACGTTTTCAGGAATTACAAGTTCACAAACAAAGCTACATTCATAAAACACACCATGGGAATAGTCGTTATCTTCGTTATCTGAAAGATCACTACTTGAAGTTATCCCTATATATTTAAGAGTTGATGGTAAAGATAATGTTCCATTAAAAGAAGAACAGCCAGTAAAAGCACCTTGCTGTATTTCCACAACTCCTTCTGGGATAATTAAAGAACCTGTTAAATTACGACATTCTCTAAAAGCCATACTTGCAATGGATGTCAATTTATCTGGAAGCACAATGTTTGTTAAAGTTTCTTTTCCACCTCCTGAATTATTAAACGCAGACACCGGTATTTGATCTTCTTTATTTTCGGAATCATACCATCCATTAGATCCACTTTCACCTGCTACAATTTTAACCTCTTTCAGATTTAGAGCAGACAACATATCCATTTCATCACGCATAAAATAAAAGTCCAAATCTTTTATTTCACCCGTAATCTTAAGATTTCTCAGTTTCTTATAATCTTTACCAGCAGCTACAATTGCTTCCTTCAACAATCCCGCTTCCGATTCAATCACCACATATTCCTTCATTATAGCATCATGAGACACATCATCATTTTCCCAAGCCACAATCGATTCACCCAACAAAGTAAAGGTATAATCCCCTGTTTCTTCCTTCTTGTCCACCTTGATGCTGAAATTATGCATCTTTCCTGAAATATAGGCAAATGTTTCGTTCTTCTTGAATGTATAAGGCATACCATCTACCGTCAAGCTAAACAAGACCGTACCCGCAGAAACCGTTTGCGGAACAACAATCGCACGGAAATAATCGTCTTTTTGATAAGGGATGATACCGGTTGAAGCGACATCACCTGTAGCTACAACTTCTCCTGTGGCCAAATTAATGATGGCATTTTGCTTTACATTCTTTACCAACACGCTCTTTTCCAAGCTTACCCATTCACCATCCGCAAAGCCTTCTCCTTCGACCAAAGTAATCTTGGCACTACTCATTTTGTGTTTCAACGGCAAGCGAATCACATTTGCAGTCGGAGCAACATCAGCTGCTTTTCCCCACAAGAAATCGCTGGCTTCATATCCGCCCATACTTTCCGAACTCGTGTCTTGACTTTGGTCCTTCTGCACTTCAAACTCATAGGCAGTGACATTCTCCGGTGAGCCAAAAGGATAATAACCATAGACATCAATGTGAGTGGTCTTATCCTTCCAATAGACATCATAGGCCGAATTCCATTTTTGAGTGGATTCATCGAAAGTATGACGGACATTGGTTCCCCGATTTTCGTTATTCTGCAGTTCACCCGGCTCACTACCCTGATAATCCACAATATACACACCCATCACATCGCCATCGCAAAAGCCGCTATCATTCACACGACTAATGGCTACTTGTTCAATTTCACCCGACAAGGAGATACGGTTCATCTCTTTCGAAACATCTTCCGCTCCTTCCCATTCATCGCTACAGGATGTCAATGTCCCTATGGACAATACACCAAGCAACATTCCTAAACTTTTCAACCATGCTTTCATAGTAGTCTTATTTAATTTCATTAATTACTCAGCTGTTCCTCCGTTATCGATACC
>JAFTTU010000136.1 GCA_017466635.1 Bacteroides sp. | reverse complement strand
CCGTCGGGATTGGCACGGCCGTCGGTACTAATTTTGTCTCTGTAATAAAAATATTCCGTTAAACTTTCGTAGTGGAAGATTTCCCGATTGTTCAGTATGGCCATATATTCACGGAAATGGTACAGACTATCCATTTTGTCGAAAGAACCCAAATATTCTCCATCCAGTGAGAATTTGCTATAATTGTATTTTCCGTGGTCAGGTACATATACATAGTTGTCATCGAAATTGAAAGCAGCTTCCGTAACGGAAAGTTTGTTGGTAATTTCCCCTGGCCCTTGTCCAATCTTCAACAGGCTTTTGACATGCTTTCCTTCGGGTGTGAACTTTTCGATATTGCCATGCTCAATGTAGATGTTGTCATCTTTGTCCAACAACCAGCGCAAGTGGAACATATCGGGCAAGAGTACATCGTCCGATAGCATGATGTATTCAATGCTGTCCGCAAACTCCGAAAGGCATTGAGGTTCGTGTGAAAACTCCACCCCGCTCAAGTCGATGGTGTAAGGCCATTGGGGTGTTTCAATTTCTGTTGCCGCTTGCTTGGGTGTAGAGCTGCAAGCGGTGATTAGTGCCATTACGAGCACCCATGCGAATTGTTTTTTCTTGGTCATCATAGTTCTATGTTTTATATCAAATTATACAAACCGGTTCAAGAATTTACCCAAACTATCATCCTTGTCGATTCCCAATTTCTCTTTCAGACGAAGCTTTCTACGGCTTATCGAGTTGATGCTGATGTTATAAACGTCTGCCATGTTCTGTAGGGACATGCGGATTTTCACCAGGCAACAGAAGTTGATGTCCTTTTCCGTCAGGAGCGGGAACGTTTCTTTCAGCTTGGACAGGAATCCCGGATAGGTACTTTCAAGCATCACGTGAATGTCTTTCCAGTCGGCATCCGCAATGTGTACCCTATTCCCTTCCTCCAAGTCCTTGACGATACGGATGCGGCGGAACAGCTCTTCACGCATCCTTGCATCCTTTTCACGGAGCATGGCTTCCTTTTCACGGAGTAGGCTCAATTCTTCCTGTTGCTTTAGCAGGATGTTTTCCTGCATCAGCAGATTCCGCTTCCGGCGAAGCAGATAGATGCCAAAGCTTCCGCATGACAATAGAATGAATACCCCCAATCCCAATATCAGAATGACGTAATTTTGTTGTCTAACCTTCAGTTCATTCAGTTCGTTTTTCAGTTTCAGGGCCTCGAATTGCTGTTCATTCACTCGTTGATGAATTTCATTCGCCTGATGATTCTTGATGTTCAATGCATTTTGATACATTCCCATCGCCTTTTGCGAGGCATGTTTTTCTGTCAGTAAATCACCCATCCGTTCGTAGGCCATTTGGGCAATATATTCGTTGCCCGTTTCGGTGGCTATCTCGTAATGCTTCATGGCTGAGTCCGGTTGGTGCATCTGCATCCATAAGTCGCCTTCCATCAAGTTGATGTAAGGGATGTCCCTTCGTTTCATCTGTTTTCTCAATCCATGCAGGTAGTCCCAGGAAAGTTGGGTATCTTTCATTCCCTGAAGGTAGGACAATACCTTTCCACAATAGAAAAAGGCAGTCCGTGTCGTGTCTGTCTGCAAGGCACGGAAGTAGGCAGCTACTGCTGAATCCGATTTTCCCAGTGCTTCATATTGCATCCCAATCCTGCCGAAGGCATAATTCTCGCTTACCAAGCGAAGGCGAAACGCTTCCTTCAAGTAATGGATGGCCGAATCCCGTTCGTTCATCCGTTCCTTTTGGCTGTACTTCCGGACATACCATTCGATGCTGTCCGTATGGGTTTGCAGGACTGTTTTGTCCTGTTGTAGTACAGAGGTGTCGGGTTCATGGCATCCTGTCAATGCCCATATTCCTGCCAATAAGTATATCAGTCTTTTCATTCCTTTCTTTTCTGTTTACCGAAGAATACATAATTGTTGTCATCCTCATCGATGGTAGCACGGAGAGTTTCCAACTTCTTCCGTCTTTTTGCATCGAGTGACGGATGCTCACGTAGAGTCTTGTCTATTTCCTCTGCTAATATGGTGGGTTCCACCATTCGGGTATAGTAACCGTTGTGTCCCACTATCCACGTCACTTTCTCGTCACCCAGATAGTCGTTATAGATGCGGCAATAGTTACCTCTTCCATTTGCCTTATCGACAATGAAATACCTTTGTTGGTCGTAATCAAAAATATAATCATTGGTTTGCTTCATGTCTGCCACAAAGCCGTAGTAATGCATCGGCAGTTCATAAAAGCTGTGTATTTTTACGTCAGCGTTGCCGAAATCCATGGTGAAGCGAGGGAGAAGTTTTACCTGTTCGTTGTCCAGATGATAGAGCGTATCTTGCCGTACCTCGAAGAAAGTAGAAAGGTGGAAGTTCAATGCATCCGTGGCCTTGCTGCTCGATACCTCGTTGCTGAAATCCGGTCGAATCTTCAGGTGTCCTGAAGGTATTTCACCAATCATGTTTCCCTGCATATCCTGTACCCAAGCTACCACTGGCAGATGATTGAAAGGAAGCAGTACCACTTCTACCCGGTTGCGGTCGGCATCCACTCGGAAGATACCTTTCGGCACCAGCAAGTTTTCCTGTTTCATGTTCAGCGGGATGTATGTTTCGTACTTACCCTCCAAGTTATATACCAAGACCCGGTTGGTTATCCACGGCAAAAGGTAGATGCGTCCGTGTTTTTCGTCTATCTGTACATCGTAGATGTTTTGGTATTCGCCCGGTCCTTGTCCGATGCTTCCCACCTTATTTATAAATCTACCATCCCGATGGAAGAGTTTGAAAGGTACCTGATTGCCTTTTCCCACCAAGATATAATTGTCGGATAGATAAAGGGGAGCCATGCCCACAAGCGCTTCTTCACGATTGTCCAGTTTTACGAATTGTAGTTCTTCCACCAAGTCGCTCAGCGGAATATCGACGGTGTCTGTCAAGAGGTCATATTGGCAGACTGTAAGCTGTTCTCCGTTCACCTCTTCGATGTGTGCCACCACGGGCATTTCTTTTGGTGTACTCTCTTTGCCTGAACAGGCGGTCAAGGCCATGGTCAAGCTGAAACCGATGATGTGTGTGATTCTCATTGTACAATTATTATTGTTTGCCACAAAGTTAAATGTAATAATTGGAATAACCATAGAATTTATATGGACATTATAAAAGCCGAAAAATGACATAAAAGGCAGAATATTAATATATTATGAAAAATGTCCATATGGACATTTTTATTTGGCATACCTTAATTCTTTGTAAGAAAGGCTTTTTTCTTGTCCAATAAGAAGCAGTCTGATGCACATCATAAAAACACTCCATTCCCACGAATTTGCCCCATGTTCCTTACACTCGTGTCACCGGGACTTAACAGATTGTGTCTCACCGCGAATGCGGTGGCACGAGTGCTGCCACCGTCGTGCCACTCCTGTCACCCAAAAATTTCGGGAAACCTTTATAAGGTTTCCGAGAAAGATATAGAAGGTTTCGCCGAAAGATTATACATCCTATCGCGAACACATACGTATGTATTGGCTTACACATACTGAAGCGTTGGCACATACATGCGGGAGTGTTGGCTCACACATGCGGGAGTATTTTTAGTTATGAGTTTTGAGTGTCTATTTTTTCCGTACAAGCGATGGTTAACGCAAGTAGTCTCAAGTGGTTGCGTAAGTAGTCTCATCGGCTTGCGTGAGTACTCTCACATGGTATCGTAAGTAGTCTCATTTTTGGGTGGAACGGGTGACAGCTCTTTCTTGATTTGAGTTTTATTCGATTCAAGCATTATTTCTTCAGTTTTCCGATAAACATGATGTTGTTGTCGTCTTCATCCAGCGAATCGTAGAGCTCTTTCAATACTTTCTTGTCGGCATCGGTGCAATCGCTTTCTTCCAGACGCTTTTCGATGCGTTCCATCAGTTGCAGAGGTTCATACATTGCCCAGATGTAGCCGTTGGAGGTTTGTGTACTGATAGGGAGGCCTCCCACAAAGTCGTTCTTCAGCTTGAAGAAGTAAGATTGCTGCGTCTTCAGGTCGGTCACGATGTTTCCTTT
>JAFTTU010000091.1 GCA_017466635.1 Bacteroides sp. | reverse complement strand
CCGAAAGCGGAATATTCATGGTTCAGCTATAAGATACCGACTCAGGTGATGGCCATTGAGGCCCTTCATCGGATGAATAAGGATATCAATTCTGTTGAACAGATGAAGCAATGGCTCTTGAAGCAAAAGCAGGCACAGGCTTGGGAAACACCTATTGCTACATCGGATGCCGTTTATGCGCTCTTGACCACCGGTAAGGATTGGTTGCAGCATACGGGAGTGGCCGAAATCAAGATAGGCAAGGAGGTCATCCGTACACCGGACGATGCGTTGGGATATGTAGAAAAGGAAGTCTCCGGCAAGGTGATGGACATCCGTCAGGTGTCGGTGGAAAAGGCTTCGGAAGGCATCGGTTGGGGAGCCGTTTATGCCGAATTCGAGGAGGATTTGGACGAGGTGGCTGCACAGGGCAATGCCTTGAAGGTGAGTCGTACATTGTACAAGGACGGACAAGCTTTGCCGGAAGGTGCAGAGCTTCAGGTGGGTGATAAACTCACCGTCCGCTTGACGGTCACTGCCGATAGGGACATGGATTTCGTGCAGGTGAAGGATGAACGTGCGGCCTGTATGGAACCGGTTGATGCCCTTTCGGGATATCGATGGAATAGAACCGTCGGTTACTATCTGGAAACCAAGGATGCCTCGACTTCCTTCTATATGGATCAGTTGCGGAAAGGCACTCATGTGTTAGAGTATGAGGTGTATATCACTTCTTCGGGCCGATACAGCCAAGGCATTGCAACGGCTCAATCGGTGTATGCTCCGGAATTTGTCGGGCATGGAGTTGGTGGTAGATTGACGGTGAAGTGATTTTTCCTCCCTCTTGTGAAGGGGGAAGATTACTGGAAAAACTTAAATGAGAATAAAAATAAATATGTATCTTTGTTCCCTCTAAAAAGAATGAATCATGAAACAGATTATATTGACCCTATTCCTTTGGACCGCCTTTTGCTTGACTGGCATGGCACAAGCCAAAGCTACATTCGACAAGCAGGCACACGAGTTTGGGGTGGTGCTTTGGAAACATCCGGCTACGGCCACATTCACCGTCAAGAACGATGGGGATAAGCCTTTGGTTATCTCGAATGTAACCACTTCTTGTGGTTGTACTGAGGCCGAATGGACCAAGACTCCAATTGCTCCGGGTGCTAGCGGAAAGATTACTTCTACTTTCGATGCCAAGGCTTTGGGACGTTTCCAGAAGAGTATCGGTGTGTATTGCAATGCATCTGCCCGTCCCATTTATCTCACGCTTCGTGGGGAAGTGAGTGCTGACCCTAAAAACTATACGCTGACTCATCCGTTCGAAATCGGAGCCATCCGTCTGAACAAGGATGCCATCGAATTTGATGATGCCAACAAGGGGGATAAGCCGACGATGGAATTGTTGGTGGCCAATACCTCCAGCGAAGTATACGCTCCTGTCTTGATGCACTTGCCTCCTTATTTGGAAGCGGTGGCGATACCGGAACGAATCGGCAGGAAGGGAACCGGTAAAATCAAGATCACCTTGGATACAGACAAATTGCCGAAGTTCGGTTTGACAACAGCTATGGTTTACTTGTCCCGATTCCCGGGTGATAAGGTCGGAGAGGACAATGCGATTCCAGTATCGGCTGTCTTGTTGCCTGATTTCAGTCAACTGACTCAGCAGCAACGCTTGAATCCTCCAGCCATCGAATTGTCTGCTTTGGAAATAACGATGCCGGCATTGGGCGAGAAGGAAAAGAAGTCTCAGAACATTATCGTGAAGAACGTGGGTAAGGGTAATTTGGAAATTACCGACTTGCAAGTGTTCAATTCTGCATTGGGGGTACAGCTGAAGAAGCGTGTACTCAAGCCTGGGGCAAGTACTAAGATGAAGATTACGGCATACGGAAAATACTTGCAGAAAGTGAAAGGTACTCCTCGTGTCCTGATGATTACCAATGACCCGAATTGTCCGAAAATCATCGTGAAAGTGAATGTAACTGCAAAATAATCGTACTATGATGGAACATCCTGAAAACAGTGAAGAATACAAAGGCTTGACCGTAAATGCGGGCATCGAACAGCCTTCGATTGTGAATCCTTACTTGAAGCTTCGCAAGAAACCGCGTCGGAAAGAATATTCGGTAGCGGAGTTTGTGGAAGGAATTGTGAAAGGAAACGTAACGGTATTGAGTCAGGCTGTGACCATGGTGGAAAGCTTGAAGCCTGAACATCAGGCCATTGCTCAGGAGGTGATTGAAAAATGTTTGCCTTACTCCGGCAATTCCATGCGTATCGGTATCAGTGGGGTACCGGGAGCCGGAAAGAGTACTTCGATTGATGTATTCGGCTTGCATGTGCTGGAAAAGGGAGGTAAGTTGGCGGTCTTGGCGATTGACCCGAGTAGCGAACGTACCAAAGGTAGTATCTTGGGCGACAAGACCCGTATGGAGAAGCTCTCTGTTCATCCGAAAGCTTTTATCCGTCCCAGTCCATCGGCTGGTTCCTTGGGTGGTGTAGCCCGCAAGACCCGTGAAACCATCATCCTTTGTGAGGCAGCAGGCTTTGACAAGATATTTGTCGAAACGGTGGGTGTCGGCCAGAGTGAAACGGCGGTTCATTCCATGGTAGACTTCTTCTTGCTGATTCAGTTGGCGGGTACGGGTGATGAATTGCAAGGCATCAAGCGAGGAATCATGGAAATGGCCGATGGTATTGTCATCAACAAGGCAGATGGTAACAACATCGAGAAGGCGAAGTTGGCGGCCAGCCACTTCCGCAATGCGCTTCATCTGTTCCCTACACCGGATTCTGGCTGGACACCGAAAGTCTTTACTTATTCCGGCTTTTATGGTTTGGGTATCAAGGAAATCTGGGACATGATTGATGAGTACATGGCGTTCGTGAAGAAGAACGGATACTTTGATTATCGTCGAAACGAGCAGGCCAAGTATTGGATGTACGAAACCATCAACGAGCATCTACGGGATAGTTTCTACAACAATCCGACCATCGAGACTATGTTGGCGGCCAAGGAGCAGGCGGTACTGAATGGTAGCCAGACTTCATTCGTGGCAGCCAAGCATTTGCTGGATACTTATTTTCAGTTGTTGAAATAATATTTAAGGCACAGATTACACGGATTTCACGGATTTAGTTGATGTAACCATATACTAAAAACCGTGTTAATCCGTGTAATCCGTGCCTTAAAATTATTAAATACTCAATTCATGCAATACATTCACCAGTTCCTTGTCGATTGGCTTGTCGTTCTTGATAGCCTTGGCGAATGGTACATACACAATCTTGTCGTTTTCAATACCAATCATCACATTGCGCTGGCCTTCGAGTAATGCCTGGATACTCGCTACACCCATACGGCTGGCAATGATACGGTCGTGAGCTGTCGGACGGCCACCGCGTTGCAAGTGGCCAAGGATAGTCACGCGTACATCGTATTGAGGATACTCATTCTTCACACGTTCTGCATAATGCATCGCACCACCGGTAAGCTCGCTTTCAGCCACCAATACGATACTACTGCTCTTCGACTTGCGGAAACCATGTTCGATGAATTGTTCCAATTGGTCCACTTCCGTACTGAATTCCGGGATGATGGCAGCTTCAGCTCCGGCAGCTATGGCACCATTCAAAGCCAAGAAACCTGCATCACGACCCATGACTTCCACAAAGAACAAACGTTCGTGTGAAGTAGCTGTGTCACGGATTTTGTCCACTGCATCGAGGATGGTGTTCAAGGCTGTATCATAGCCGATGGTGGTATCTGTACCATACAAGTCGTTGTCGATGGTTCCTGGCAAGCCGATACATGGAATATCGTATTCTTGGGCGAGGATACGTGCACCGGTCAATGAGCCGTCACCTCCGATGACTACCAATGCGTCGATACCATGCTTCTTCATATTTTCGTAAGCTTGAGCACGTCCATCGGTGGTTTTGAATTCCTGACAACGTGCTGTCTTCAGGATGGTACCACCCATCTGGATGATGTTACTTACATTTTGGCTCTTGAATTCGATGATTTCGTCTGTAACCAAACCTTTGTAGCCTCGGTAGATACCGAATACTTTCAAACCATTACAAATGGCCGAGCGGGTCACCGCACGGATGGCTGCATTCATACCGGGAGCGTCGCCTCCGGATGTCAAAATACCGATTGAATTAATTTTTGCCATAAGCTTTTATTTTAAAGATTTTAAATGTTCTTATTACAAGGGGAAGAAATAATCACCTTCTTGCATTCTTCCATCAGCCATTTCGGGGTGGAGGTGGCTCCACAGATGCCGATAGACTGTACACCTTCCAACAAGCTCCGGTCGATTTCGTCCGGTTGGTCGATGAGGTGGGTGTTCGGGTTCACCTTCTTGCATTCATGATAGAGGATTTTCCCGTTGGAACTCTTTCGTCCGCACACAAAGAAAATCAGGTCGTGATTCGAAGCAAAGCCTCGGATGTTCGGCATGCGGTTGGCTACCTGACGACAGATGGTGTCGTGGTATTCAAAGCTAGCTTCCGGAGAAATGTGCTCCTGAATGTAGGCCACAATTTGGCGGAACTCGTCTACCGACTTGGTGGTTTGGGAGTAAAGGCGGATGTCCTTGCTGAAATCCAATCGGTCTACTTCCGACAATCCTTCGATGACGATGGCTTTGCCGTTGGTCTGACCTACCAATCCCAATACCTCTGCATGTCCGTTCTTGCCATAAATCACGATTTGCTTGTTGTCCGGACTGTTGTCGTACTCCTGCTTGATGCGTTTCTGCAAGCGGAGCACCACCGGACAAGTGGCATCGATGATTTCGATTTGGTTCTTCCGTGCCAACTCGTAGGTGGCAGGAGGCTCTCCGTGGGCTCTGAGCAAGACCTTGACGTTGTGCAGTTGGGCAAACTCCTCGTGGTTGATGGTGATGAGGCCCATCTTCTTCAGACGTTCACATTCCTGACCATTGTGCACGATGTCTCCCAGGCAATAAAGCTTGTTGCCTTTTGCCAATTCTTCTTCTGCCTTCTGGATGGCGGTGGTTACGCCGAAGCAGAATCCTGAGCCTGAATCAATTTCAACATTTACCATTCACTGCTTCTTCAAAGCGTTTCTTCAACCATTGCTTTTGCTCTTCAATGGTCAAATTACTGTTGTCTAACAAGAGAGCGTCTTCGGCCTGACGAAGCGGGCTTACTTCGCGGTTCTGGTCGATGTAGTCACGTTCCTTCACATTGGCAAGGATTTCTTCGTAGGAAGCTTCCTGACCTTTGGCCTTCAACTCATCGTAACGTCGTTGGGCACGGATTTCTGCCGATGCCACCACGAAGATTTTCAACTCTGCATCCGGGAATACCACGGTTCCGATGTCACGTCCGTCCATCACGATGCCCTTGGCTTGTCCCATTTCCTGTTGTTGCTTCACCAAGGCTTCGCGCACGAAAGGAATGGCAGCTACCGGACTTACGCGTGTCGATACTTCCATGGTACGGATGCGGTCTTCCACATTCTCTCCGTTCAAGTAAGTCATCGGACGTTGGGTTTCCGGATTCAGTTGAAACGAAATGCGGATGTTCGGCATCATTGTTTCCAACTTTTCGGTGTCTATGCCGTCGGGAGTGAACAAGCCGTTCTCCAAACAATAGAGGGTAACGGCACGATACATTGCTCCACTGTCTATATAAATGTAACCCACTTCGCGGGCCAAGTCTTTCGCCATGGTACTCTTTCCGCAAGAAGAGTATCCGTCGATGGCAATCGTTATCTTTTTCATCTTTCTTAATTAGGTGTCTGATTATTTTTTTTCAAAGATAACGAAAAGTATGCGTCTTTCTATGCAATCTCAAAAAAATATCGCGTTTTAGCATATTTTTTAGGTCGAAATCCTTTTTATTTGAAATAAATATGCTACATTTGCCCAGAAAGTGAAAACACACTAATTTTTAAATTATATTTTATGGAAGTTAAAAAATCCCCTAAGGCTGATTTGGAGAACAAAAAGACCTCCAATCTGTTAGTTGGTGCAATCCTGACTTTGGCCGTTTTGTTTGTTGGGTTCGAATGGAGTGAACGCGACAAGAAGGTGACCACAGACACAGGTATTGAAACTGTAATCTTCGAAGAAGAAATTATTCCTATCACAGAACAGGAACAACCGAAACAAGCTCCACCTCCACCGGAAGCTCCGAAGGTAGAAGAAGTGTTGGAAATCATGGACAACGATTCTGAAGTAGAAGAATCAACTATCCAGGCATCTGACGATACTCAAGCTGCAGTAGAAGTGAAGTATACTCCAGTTGAAGTGGAAGAAGAAGAAGTGGAAGAACAACAAATCTTCCAGGTGGTAGAAGAAATGCCTGAATTCCCAGGCGGTATGGGTGAATGTATGAAGTTCTTGGGTAAGAACATCAAGTACCCTACTATTTCACAGGAAAATGGCGTTCAAGGTCGTGTTATCGTACAGTTCGTGGTTAACCGCGACGGTTCTATCGTAGACCCGGTTGTTGTACGTGGTGTTGACCCTTACTTGGACAAGGAAGCGCTTCGCGTGATTCAGATGATGCCGAAGTGGAAGCCAGGTAAGCAACGTGGTAAGGCTGTACGTGTAAAGTACACCGTGCCTGTAATGTTCCGCTTGCAGTAATAACTAAAGTTTAATAAGTGAAGTGGGTGTGTTATTACACATCCACTTTCTTTTTTATAAGAACCATTATGAAAACATACACCGCTCCCCAATTGCTCGATAAGATCAATGCGTATCTGGAGCAAATGCCTTACATGAGACCTCCCAAAGGTTTGTACGAACCGATTGCCTACGAATTGTCGTTGGGTGGAAAACGCATCCGTCCGGTTCTGATGCTCATGGCTTATAATATCTATAAGGAAGATGTAGAACGTATTTTGCCACAAGCAGCAGGATTGGAAACCTATCACAATCATACCTTGTTGCACGATGATGTGATGGACAAGGCCGATATGCGACGCAACAAACCTACCGTACACAATGTCTGGAATGAAAATACCGCCATCCTTTCCGGCGATGCCATGCTTATCTTGGCTTATCGACTCATGGCGGAAGGCTTGACCGACAAGTTGGCGGAAGTGATGCATATCTTTACGGAAACCACCATGGAGATTTGCGAAGGACAGCAATGGGACATGGAATTCGAGTCCCGCATGGATGTGAAGGTAGACGAGTACATCGAAATGATTCGCCTGAAAACATCGGTACTATTGGCGGCTGCCTTGAAGATTGGCGCTTGCTTGGCAGGTGCATCGACCGAAGAGGCTCAGAAACTTTATGACTTTGGTGTCAAAATGGGCTTGGCCTTCCAGTTGCAGGACGATTGGCTCGATGTCTATGGCGACCCGAAGGTGTTCGGAAAGAACATTGGTGGCGATATCTTGTGCAACAAGAAGACATATATGTTGATTACCGCTTTGGAACTGGCCGATGCTTCCCAACGCGAAGAATTGGAACGTTGGCTCAACGCTACGTACTATGTGCCTGCCGAAAAAGTCAGTGCCGTTACCGCTATTTATAATAATATAGGTATAGGCAAGCGTTGCGAAGAGATGGTGGAAACGTATTATTCCGATGGATTGGCGGTTTTGGAAAGCATCGCCATACCGGAAGAACGCAAACAGGCCTTGAAGGATTTCGCTTGTAGTTTGATGAACCGAAAAATGTAATATGATAGATACACATTCCCACATATTCGAACCCGAATTCTCGGAAGACCTGCCGGAAGTCGTTGCCCGAGCCAAGGAAGTAGGCGTGGAGAAAATCTTCATGCCGAACATCGACGATACCACCATCGACGCCATGCTCGATGTCTGCCGTCGATATCCCGACTATTGCTACCCCATGTTGGGCTTTCATCCCACATCTGTGGATGCCGATGCCCTGCCGAAGGTACGCGAGATGAAGAAGCTGTTGGTAGAAGGACATCCCTATATCGCCATCGGTGAAGTCGGTTTGGACCTATATTGGGACAAGACCTATCTGAAGGAACAGCAACAAGTGCTGGAAGAACAAATCCAGTGGGCGTTGGAGGAAAAGCTTCCGTTGGTCATCCATTGTCGGGAGGCTTTCCCCGAGTTGTTCGAGGTCTTGCGGCCTTATCGCGATACCGAACTGTCGGGCGTCTTCCATAGCTTTACAGGTACGGTGGCAGAGGCCGAAGAACTGATGGAATATTCCCGTTTCAAAGTAGGCATCAATGGCGTGGTAACGTTTAAAAAAAGCACCTTGCCGGAAGCCTTGAAAGTTCTTCCGCTGGAACGTTTGGTGCTGGAAACCGATTCGCCTTACTTGGCTCCGGTACCTTTTCGGGGAAAACGGAACGAGTCTTCGTACGTGAAAAGGGTGGCGGTGAAGCTTGCCGAACTTTATGAAATGGAAATCGGAGATGTGGAACGGCAAACGACCGAAAATGCTTTAAAACTCTTCAAAATCTCTAAATAAGTGTTTAAAGTTTATTAATTTTAGGGGGGTAAGTGAAGTTTGTTCCCCCGAAAAATGGTTTGCATGAAAAAAAAAGGTACATTTGTGTCTCAAATCGCTTGCTATTCCCAAAATTCTTTGTAATTTGCACCCGATTTGAAGAGTGAACCTCAAAAGTGCCTATTTTGGAGAGATGCTCGAGTGGTTGAAGAGGCACGCCTGGAAAGCGTGTAAACGCCAAAAGTGTTTCGCGGGTTCGAATCCCGCTCTCTCCGCAGACTATGAAAAATGCGGTCGGTACGAAAGGTGAAAAACAAATGATGTATAAAATAAATTAATTAATTAATCTTAAAAAATTACACACAATGAAAAAGTTATTTGCAATGCTTGCATTGATGGGAGCAATGACTCTCAGTTCAGTACCAGTAATGGCTCAGGACGCTCCTGAAGCAGCTGTAGTTGAAGAAGGTGGTATCCACAAGGAATTGAAAACTAAGTACATCGAAGGTGGTGCTGACTTTATGTCTTTGCCAGCTATCGCATTGGTTTTGGGTTTGGCTTTCTGTATCGAACGTATCATTTACTTGTCATTGGCTGAAGTTAACGCTAAGAAGTTGATGGGTAAGATCGAAGCAGCTTTGGAAAAGGGTGATGTAGAAGGTGCTAAGAACATCGCACGTAACACTCGCGGTCCTGTTGCTTCTATCTGCTACCAAGGTTTGATGCGTATCGACGAAGGTTTGGACGTAGTTGAACGTTCAGTTGTATCTTACGGTGGTGTACAGGCAGGTTACTTGGAAAAGGGTTGTTCTTGGATTACATTGTTCATCGCGATGGCTCCGTCACTCGGTTTTATCGGTACCGTAGTAGGTATGGTTATGGCGTTCGACGATATCCAACAGGCAGGTGATATTTCTCCGACAGTTGTTGCCGGTGGTATGAAGGTGGCTTTGATTACTACTATCTTCGGTTTGATCGTTGCTTTGGTTCTCCAGGTGTTCTACAACTATATCCTCGCTAAGATTGAAGAAATCACTAGCCAAATGGAAGATTCTTCTATCACATTGTTGGAT
>JAFTTU010000086.1 GCA_017466635.1 Bacteroides sp. | reverse complement strand
TATATCGTGTTGCCTTGGCCATCGGGCTTCACGCCCATGAGGAAACGGCAACGTTCACCTGGCTTCCAATCATAGTGCATATAACTCTGTCCGCCGGAACCTTCGTTGCCGAAATCGTTGATTGTGGTACTGTCTCCTTTCTTGACAAGTGTCACACGCAATGAATCGGGTATTTCGGAAGGATTGTCGGTCACGTAGGGACTCCATACGGAGAAGAGTATTCTTCTTGGGTATGGGCTGTTGTTCTGCATACCGAAGTAACCTTCTCCAAAACCGCAAGCCATGTAATAGCTACTCGGTATGTCACCTTCTTCGGGTACAACCACTTCGTTGTAGAACCACTCGATGTTTTCATCCGGAAGATTGTAATTCAAATGTACAGATGGACCGCGTCGTCCGAAATGGGAGCTGAAGTCTGGAGATACACAAATGACAGGACATACATCGCCACCTACCGTAACGGATGCAATGGAGCCGAAATCTGCACCTTGGTTAATCTTCAATCCACGGATGTCCATCTTTACATATCCAGGATTTTCCACCTTGTATGTACCTAGCTCAATGCGTGAAAGTTCGTCACTTTCAAGTGTAATCTTTTTCTTCTTTCCCAACAAAGAAACCTCGATTTTGGAGTTCCCTTTTGCCGTCAAGGCAATGTTCATATCGCCACTCTTTTCTGTTCGGAAGTAGAAGCTTATCACGGTTTCCTTGTCGTTCCAGTTGCGTATGGTGCAGTGGTCTTCATCGATAAATGCGGTTTGTCCCGAGGTGATATACGCATTGCCCGACAAGGTGACAATACTCTCACTTTGAGCCATTGTCGGCAAAGCCAACAATAAAGCTGCAACCAATGATACTAAGTGTAAAAATCCGTTGTTTTTCATAGATGTAAATAATATCCTAATTTCGTTCTTTTTGCAAAGTTATCAAAAGTTTGGTATACATGGATATAATATACCCGATAATAATTGGATGGGATTGGCAAAACAATCTACCTCAACTATTATCGGGTACACTTTTTGGTTACTGTCAATGGTCAGGACGACTTTATTCTTGATTATTCTTCAACCATTGCAAACGTCGTTGGTCAGGCAAGTGCTTTACTTTGAAGTTTTCGAACTTCACATTGAAGCCTTGACCATCTGGACATGCAGCCATCACACCCACTTGAATAGGAGTATTGTCCTGCATCCAGGCGTTACGCATCATGGTGTAGGTCTTGTCGTCGAAAGAATAGAAGATTTCGATGGCGTCGAGACGACGGACGGCCTTGATCCAAATGTAAGGAACGGGCTTGTCGAGGGTTATCACGCTCCAGTCGCTGGTTTTGTGAGTGACCACGGTGCTGAGGTTGTACTTGCCATCTACATATTCAATACCTGCCTTGATGTAGTTCTCGTGGTCGATGCGGAGCATCAAGCCGGCTTGGTCGAAACGAACCTTGTAGTCACCGGTAATCTTAACCTTGGCTTCGAACTCGCCTCCGTAAGTGGCATAATAGAAAGGAGCATCATCGACGGTGAAGCCATAGTGGGAGATACGCCAATAGTCACTTTGTGGAGTGACCGACATGGTGAGGGCCTTGTTTTCAATCTTCCATACTTCCGGTTCGTTGAACCAGTTCATCTTTTCCAATGATTGTGCCATACCGCTTCCTGCCAATAACGCAAAAAGAACGCTTAATACTTGCTTTTTCATTCGATTTTCTGAGTTTTATGTTTTACTTTTGCAAAGGTAGTGAGGCGGAAGTTTCCGTGCAATACTGATTTTTAACCAAAATGGCGTATGAACATCAACAATGAACTGGAGGACAAGCTCTTGAAACAACCATTTGCGGAAGAAGCGGATAAGGATGCCGACTATCGGCTGACGGCTACCCGATATGCGCAGATAGAGAATGCCATTGCCGTACTGAGCGACATGAAGACCAATACGAGCTACATCTGCTACGGTGGCTTGGCGGAGCGTTTGGGCATCGGTGTCAGAGGTGCTTCGCAGGAGATTGCTTCCATTTGGGAGGAGGACATCTTCGGATGCATCCATCCCGATGACTTGGAGGCAAAGCATCTGGAAGAACTCCGTTTCTATCATTTCGTGATGTCCGTACCTCCCGAAGTACGTCCGGATTATTACCTGCATAGTCATTTGCGGATGAAAGATGCCGAAGGACAATATATCAAGGTGTTGCATCGGATGTTTTACTTGGCTTACGATGCCAACGGATGTGCCCGCTTGGCTTTGTGTTTATACAATCTTTCCCGTTCGGAAACGTCAGAGCATCTCATCATCAATTCTTTGACAGGAGAGACCATCGCGCCCGAAACTTATTCATGTGAACATTTGTTGTCGTCCCGCGAGTGCGAGATTCTCCGTTTGATAGAACGGGGATATATGAGCAAGGAGATAGCTGCCGAACTTTTCATCAGCGTCAATACGGTGAACCGCCATCGACAGAACATTCTGATGAAGCTTCAGGCGACCAATTCCGTGGAAGCGTGTCGGATTGCCAAGAGTTTGAAGTTGATTTGAGAAAATGAAAAGAAAGCATTACCTTTGACCATTCAAAACAAAGAAAGATATGGAAACAATCAATAACGGACTGATGACGTGGCTGCAACAGATGGGTGTAGCCGAAGGAAACTTGCTCACGGTACAGCGTATCGTGGTAATTGCAGCGATTCTTTTGATAGCATACGTGTTGGATATGATTTGTCGCAAGATAGTGATGCCGGGGGTACGCAAGGTGACGGCCAAGACGCAAATCACTTGGGATGACTATCTGCTGAACGATGACGTGCTGAACAACGTATGCCATTTGATACCTCCTGTGGTGGTGTATGCCTTGATACCTTTCGCTTTCCCCCACGAACCGGCTTTGCTGGAATTCGTCCTGAAGATTTGTTGGATATACATCACGGTGGTAGGGATGAAGCTGGTATGTGCTTTCCTCACTTCGCTCTACACCATATCGAGCGAGCACGAGAAGCTGAAGAACCATTCGATGAAAGGTTTCTATCAGATGATTAAGCTGATTGTCATCTGCATTGGCTCTATTATTATCATCAGTACGCTGATAGACAAGGACCCGATAGCCATCCTGACCGGTTTGGGTGCTGGTACGGCCATCTTGATGTTGGTCTTCCAAGATACCATCAAGGGCTTGGTGGCAGGGGTGCAGCTCACCGCCAACGATATGCTTCGTCCGGGCGACTGGATTACGATGCCGAAGTATGGTGCCGACGGGGATGTCATCGAAGTGACGCTCACCACCGTGAAGGTACGTAACTGGGACAAGACCATCACCACCGTTCCTCCCTACGCCTTGGTGAACGATTCCTTCCAGAACTGGCGGGGAATGTTCGATATGGGGGGCCGACGGGTGAAGCGTTCCATCAATATTGATATGAATACGGTGCGTTTCTGCACGGAAGAAGAGTTGGCGGAGTTCAAGAGGCAGCCTTGGATGGAAGGCTTTGAGGAAACCGGAAAGGAAGAAGTGAACCTCTACATCTTCCGTCATTACGTGATGCATTACTTGACTCACCATCCCAAGGTGCATCAAGGCTTGACGATGATTGTCCGCCAGCTTCAGCCCACCGCACAGGGGATGCCCATCGAACTCTATTTCTTCTCGGCCAATACCGCTTGGGTGAAGTACGAAGCCCTACAGGCCGAGGTCTTCGACCACGTCTTGGCAACCCTCCATCGTTTCGACTTGAAGGTTTTCCAAAGCCCCACGGGACTGGATTTGCAGAAGCTGAATTAATCGTGTCATTCTGAACGAAGTGAAGAATCTGAAAGGCGAAAGTTGATGCTATCAGATTCTTCGCGTTGCTCAGAATGACACAAATCTGTAATACACATCAAACCAAACGTATTTTTGTCTGTTATAGCTTTACAATAAAAGGTAAAGACAATGACAAGAGTACGTTTGTTTTTTTTATGCCTTCTGCTTGGCGCTTGTGTCGTGAAAGCCCAGCAAGCGGACAGGTACCTGGAGCGTCCGTTGCCCGACGGGTGGCAGGAGAAGGACACGCTTTTCCAACAAGTGTTGCCGGTGGACGACCAATGGTGGAAGGTGTTCGAAGATGCTACCCTCGATTCGCTCATCCACTTGGCGATGGAGCAGAACCCTTCGGTGCTGATGGCCATCAATCGCATTGACCAGGCTAAGGCGCAGTGGCGAATTTCTCAAAGTGAACTTTATCCTTCCTTGTCCTTCAATGGTGGATGGGAACGCCAGCAGACGAGCGGAAACCTCGGTAACGGCACTCCCCAAGCGTGGACGGGCTATTACAGTGCCTCCGTGCAGATGAGTTGGCAACTCGATGTGTTCGGGGTAATCCGGCAGAAAGCGAAGGCGCAGAAGGAACTCTATGCGGCTAGCAAGGAGGAATACAATGCCACGATGGTGAGCCTTTGTGCCGAGGTAGCTTCGGCCTACTTCAACCTCCGCGAGATGCAGCAGGAAGTGGATGTGCTCCGTCGCAATGCGGCTTCACAAGAGGCGGTGGTAGCCATAACGGAAACCCGATACAAGACGGGGCTGGTCTCGAAACTCGATGTGGCTCAGGCGAAATCGGTCTATTATAGCACGCTGGCTTCCATCCCCATTGCCGAGGCAAGTGTGATTCAATATCTCAATACGTTGGCGGTACTCTTGGGACTTTATCCTCAGGATGTGACGGAGGCTTTGAGCGCATCCCGTCCTTTGCCCGACTATATGGAGCCGGTGGGGGTGGGTGTGCCTGGAGAGTTGTTGCTCCGTCGGCCCGATGTGCGGGCAGCCGAAAGACAGGTCAATGCACAGGCGGCCTTGTTGGGTGCCTCGAAGAAAGACTGGTTGCCAAGCTTTTTCCTGAACGGTTCCTTCGGGTATGCCTCGCACAATGTGAAGGACATGGGCAAGAAGGGAAGCATGACGTGGAGCATCGCCCCTTCGATGACGTGGAATATCTTCACCGGTGGACGCAATCTGCAGGAAGAACGCCTCCAGCGGGCAAAGCTCGATGAATCTATCCATCAGTTCAACGAAACCGTACTGACCGCTATGCAGGAGGTGGATAATGCGATGAGTGCCTACAAGAATTCCATCAAGCAGATTGTGGCTTGTCGGGAGATGCTTTATCAAGGCAAGGAGGCTTTCGAACTCTCGCTCGACCTCTATAAACAAGGATTGACGCCCTTCCAGAATGTGCTCGATGCCCAACGCTCATTGCTCACCTATGAGAATACGTTGGTGAAGGCGAAAGGATATTCGTTGGTTTGCCTTGTGCAGATGTATCAGGCGTTGGGTGGGGGATGGTAGAAATAAAAAAGATTTATCGAAATATGAAGAAAGGAATAATCATCGCTCTATCCGGCATACTCATCGCCGGATGCGAACAGAAGCCGAAAACATCGGTAGGAGCCGAAGCCCTTCCCGTGGAAGT
>JAFTTU010000085.1 GCA_017466635.1 Bacteroides sp. | reverse complement strand
TTGGTTCTTCTCTTAGAGTGTGAAACATTGTTGCCAATCATGGCTTTCTTTCCGGTAATTTGACAAATCTTCGACATTGCTATCTAATTTTTATAGTTTTATTCAATTACGTATTTCAAACGGAGTGCAAAATAACTACTTTTATTTTTAATAAACAAGAAAATCAAGAAATAATTGCTCTTTATTGCTCATTTTCTTGATTTTGGAACAATTTTTGCAGCATTTGAAGGGCATGAAGTGTTGCATTTTCGATGTTTTTGTTTCGTCCTTCGTCTCCGCTTGCTTTCATGGTGATGACTTTGTCGTGCTTGGCTGCAGCAATCCAAACGGTGCCTACCGGCTTGTCTGGAGTACCTCCTGTAGGACCTGCAATTCCGGATGTAGCGACAGCACAATCAGATTTCATCGATTTCATCGCACCTTTGACCATTTCAATGACTACTTCTTCGCTGACTGCACCTTGCTTTTCGAGGGTTTCAGGGTTGACGTCAAGCAGATTTACTTTCACTTCATCGGAATAGGCAATGATGCCTCCTTTATAGAAATGCGAACTTCCCGGGATGGCTGTAATGACAGCAGCAATGCTGCCGGCTGTACAGCTTTCAGCGGTTGCAAGGGTCAAACCTTCCTTCCAGAATTTGTCGCTGAGCTCTTTGCTTAAAAATTTATTCTGTAATGACATATCATTGAATGTTAAATGGTTACTCTTGAATAGGCAGGCTTATCAATACTGCAGAAATCCTTGTCCTGGTATTTATAATAGCCTGTAATGGCAATCATGGCTGCATTGTCGGTGGTAAAGCTGAACTTTGGAATGTATATCTTCCAACCGAACCGCTTGGCGTGGTCGTGGAAGGCATTACGCAAACCGGTATTGGCTGACACCCCACCTGCTACCGCTACTTCCTTTATCTTGAGTGCCTTGGCTGCCTTACGGAGTTTGTCCATGAGAATATCTACTACGGTAGCTTCGAGTGATGCTGCCAAGTCTTCCTTGTGATTGTTGATGAATTCTGGGTCATCCTTCAACCAATCGCGCAACGAATAAAGGAAAGAGGTCTTCAAACCGCTGAAACTGTAATTGTATTCAGGAATGTGCGGTTTGCTGAATGTGAAGGCTTTCGGATTGCCTTGACGAGCCAGACGGTCGATAATCGGTCCACCCGGATAGCCGAAGCCCATCACTTTGGAACACTTGTCGATGGCTTCACCGGCTGCATCGTCAATGGTTTGGCCGATGACTTCCATGTCATTGTAGGCTTTCACGAGGATGATTTGCGAGTTTCCACCCGATACCAACAAGCAAAGGAAAGGGAATTTCGGTTGGTCGGTATCCTCTTCCGATTCTTTAACGAAATGTGCTAACACGTGGGCTTGCAGATGGTTAACGTCTATCATCGGGATGTTGAGCGAGCGGGCAAGTCCTTTGGCGAACGATACGCCTACCAGCAGAGAGCCCATCAGACCGGGTCCTCTAGTGAAAGCAATCGCACTCAATTGTTCCTTTTCCACACCGGCTCTTTTCAAAGCCTCGTGTACTACAGGAACGATATTTTGCTGGTGAGCACGCGAAGCCAGTTCGGGCACTACACCTCCATAAGATTCATGTACAGCTTGGCTTGCCACGACATTCGAGAGCAATACTCCATTGCGGATAACGGCTGCTGAAGTGTCATCGCAAGACGATTCTATGCCTAAAATGATTGTATCCATGTCTTTATACCTTATTATATATTAGTAGGTCAGGATTTCTAGTCCGTTTTCGGTCATCACAAAAGTATGTTCCCATTGAGCGGATGGAAGTTCGTCTTCGGTTACTACGGTCCAATCGTCTTCCTCGTCCACAAACACTTCGTGAGTGCCCATATTAATCATCGGTTCGATAGTGAAGGTCATGCCCGGTACCAGTAACATGCCTGTTCCTTTCTTGCCGAAGTGCTCTACGTCCGGTTCTTCGTGGAATTCTACTCCTACGCCATGACCGCAGAGGTCTCTCACTACGGAGAAGCCGTTCTTCTTGGCGTGCTTTTCCACGGCGTTACCGATGTCGCCTACAAAACCGAAAGGTTTGGCGGCAGCCATACCAATTTCCAGGCATTCTTTGGCTACATCCACTAACTTCTTTTTCTCTGGAGAAGTTTCGCCGATGATGAACATACGCGATGCATCGGCATAATAACCATTCAGAATGGTGGTGCAATCCACATTGATGATGTCACCTTCTTCCAGAATTTCGTATTCGCTAGGGATGCCATGACAAACCACTTCGTTCACGGAAGTACAGCAACTCTTCGGGAAACCTTCATAGCCGAGACAAGCCGGAATGGCGCCATGGTCACGGGTATATTCATAGACTAGCTTGTCGATTTCCAATGTACTCATACCCGCACGAATTTCTTTGGCAACCAAGTCAAGTACGCCTGTATTGATGATACCGCTCATGCGAATACCTTCAATTTGTTCAGGAGTCTTGATTAAGTCTCTGGTCGGTACCAAATGTCCTTTTGCTTGAAATGCAAGGACTTTCTTATCTAATTCTGTTGGTTCCACACCTTTAGGAACTCTCCAGTTTATTTTGTTTCTTCTCATCCTTTGGTCTTATACCTTTATAATACAGCGACAAAGTTAGTAAAAAACGTTCGTTACCACAAACAATTATGGAAGGGCTTTGTTGTAAATTCAACTAATTTTATTCTTCTTCCTCCCCGAAATCGTTTAAACTCAACACCTTTTGGCTCTCTTCGGTAGGAAGAGCTTCCACTTGTCGGAGTTTACGCTCAATGGCTCTAGTACGTTTTCCCATCACCTCTTCCAGTTGGTCACCGGCACTTTGCAGATTCTTCTGTACCTTCTCCAACATGCCTCCAAACTTGCCGAACTCTGTCTTCACGGCTCCCAATACGCTCCATACCTCACTAGTACGCTTCTGGATAGCCAAGGTACGGAAGCCCATTTGCAAGCTATTGAGGATAGCTCCCAAGGTGGTTGGTCCGGTAACAACTATCTTGTAATCCTTTTGGAGAGTCTCTACCAAAGCTGTTCGACGAATGACTTCTGCATAGATGCTTTCAAACGGTAAGAACAGGATAGCGAAATCCGTGGTGTATGGGGGTTCTATGTATTTGTCGTGAATGTCTTTTGCCATACGTTTGATGGTATTTTCCAATTGTCTGGAAGTACTTTCGATGATAGCTGTATCACCATCTTCGTAGGCATCCATGTATTGTTCATATACATCTTTCGGGAATTTGGCATCGATGGGTAGGTGTACCACGTCCTTTCCATTGTCTTTTCCCGGAAGCTTGATGGCGAATTCCACAAATTCGGTTGCATTCTTCCGGGTTTTAACATTGGCTTCGTATTGTTCAGGGCTGAGCATCTGTTCGAGCAAAGCTGCCAATTGGATTTCACCGAACGTACCGCGTGTCTTGACATTGCCCAATACTTTCTTCAGACCGCCAACATCTTCTGCCAAGGTCTTCATCTCTCCCAGCCCTCTTTGTACGTTTTCCAATTGGGTGCGAACCAACTCGAAGGATTGTCCGATGCGTTCATTCAAGGTTTTCTGTAGCTTTTCTTCCACCATTAGGCGCATGTCGTCCAATCGTTTTTCTGTCGATTTCACCAGAATGTCCTGTTGCCGATTCATTGCATCAAACTTTTCGCGTTGCATTTCGTTGGTAGTCATCAGATTACGATGAAGCGTCGTTTGCATCTGTTGGGTGGATAGACTCAAAGCCTGATTCAGTTCCGTGCGTAGTTCACGCATATTGCGGGCCATCTCTTCACGGTTCTCTTTCATTTCCTGGCGGAAAAGGCTTTCCAAGCGTTCCGTTTGCTTGTGGTTGTTCTTCAAAAGGGCGACAAACAGATTGGCCGCCAATAGTATAAGGATAATAGTCAGTAAAATCAGTTCCATAAATGTGGTTATTTTGAGCAAATATAAGGAAAAATACTTGATATTTCTTATCTTTGGGACGAATTTAACGATTATCTCTATGAAGTATAAAATCTTAGTCCTGGACCTTGACGGTACCTTGACCAACAACAAGAAAGAAATTACCGAACATACCTTGCGTACCTTGATAGATGCCCAGGAACGTGGAGTGAAGATTGTATTGGCATCGGGTCGTCCGACTTACGGCATTGCTCCCATTGCAGAGAAATTGCAATTGAAGAAATACGGTGGCTATATCCTTTCTTATAATGGTGGCGAAATCACCAATTGGCAGACTGGTGAACTGCTGTATGAAAATGTATTGGAAGCAGATGTCTTGCCATATCTCTATCAATGCGCTAAGGAAAATCAGTTTGCTATTGTCACTTATAAGGATAAATATGTCCTTACCGAACATCCGGACGATGAATATGTGTTGAAGGAAGCCATTTTGAATGTGATGGAAACCAAGAAGGTGGATAATTTCCTCAATGCGATAGACTTTCCGGTAGCCAAGTGTCTGATTGTTGGCGAAGCTACCCGATTGGCAGTCTTGGAAAAGGAAATGTACGAAGTGTTGAAAGATCGGATGGGTGTATACCGTTCTGAACCTTATTTCCTCGAATTGGTACCGAAGGGTATTGACAAAGCACAGTCTTTAGCGGTTCTTTTGGAAAAGATTCGTGCTACCAAGGAAGAAATGATAGCTGTTGGTGACGGATTCAATGACTTGTCAATGATAAAGTTTGCCGGATTGGGTGTAGCGATGGCCAATGCTCAAGAAGTGGTTCGCCAATCGGCCGACTATATCACTCTTTCCAACGAAGAAGACGGTGTGGCGGCTGTAGTAGAGAAGTTTATGAAATAAGAAAAGCGGGTAAAATACCCGCTTTTCTTATTTATTCTTTCGGTTGTTCCTTCGGCTTTCTGTCAAAGAATGGATTTTTGGAAGAAGCACTGACAGGAATGGCAAATACTTGCTTGCATCCTTCCAAAATGTTCAGACGTTGTGCGGCAAGACCTGCCGAGAACATTACTCGGGTATCTACTCGGTGGTCGGCAGCAGTAGCACAGGCAGAACCGATGGCAATACCTACGTCCACGCTAACGATGGCACAAGGTACACCTGTAGGTCGTTCTGTACAAACAGGAAAACCGCAGTGTCCGCAATTCAATCCATGTGCATGTTCACGCGTACCTATTAATAATACACACTCTGCATTCAGGATGTTGTCTGCATCGCGAAGGAAGAACTTGAATCCGTTTTCTTCGTGAATGGCAATCATTTCGTTAGACAACTTCTGAATGTCTTCACCGGTCACCATAGCAATTTCAATGACATCCACTCCTTTTCCCTTTGGAGCTGTACGTGCAGCAGTCATCATCTGTTGGGCGATGTGCAGCACCTGTTCATGGCGGGTTTCTCTTTCGGTCAGTATCATAATTGTTTTCTAAGCATGAGTGATTTGAATGCAGCTGGATATGGAGTTTCAAATTCCATCAATTCTCCGGTTACTGGATGATAGAAGCACAACTTGAAAGCATGGAGAGCCATACGTCCCAATGGATTCACTTCGCATCCGTAACGTTCGTCTCCCAGTACAGGATGACCTAAATCCGACATGTGTACACGAATTTGGTTCTTGCGTCCGGTTTCCAGTTTCAGCTCTACCAATGAATAACCGTTTGCACGCTTGATGGTCTTGTAGTGTGTCAAGGC
>JAFTTU010000135.1 GCA_017466635.1 Bacteroides sp. | reverse complement strand
CTCACATAAATACTAAAGGCTGCCATACTTCGTGTATAGCAGCCTTTAGTATGATAGACGAAATCTCAAGACTCTCACTCCATGCTCTTATAAAGCTCTTTCAAGGAATCCGAATCAAAATTATAAACAGTAGGATTCGCGGCTTTTACAATTTGGTTCAAACTGTTTACAAGATAAGCAATAAAATGCATTCCTCTATCTATGTCATTGGCCGTATAAAATTCTTTGTTCTCATCCCAATACACCAAGGTGTTATACATCTTCTTATCTTTAGCCATTCTCCGCTTCAGTTCCTCCTTATCGTCCTCCGTTCCTGTATAGACAAACACCAAACATAAATCAGTCCGGAGGGAATCATACATACAGCGTTTGTATGTTTTCTTATTCATTTCATAGATAGGCGCCAACGAGAAAGCTACAGAACGATATTTATAATCCGCATCTGGCAACGTTGTATCATACAAAACCGTCGTACGTTCGGGAATTACCAGTTTAGGACGTTCAGCTTGACTACATCCACTTAGCGTCAAGGCAAATAATAGAATCATCAATAATCTCATAGTATCACTTTAATTATAAAGACATCCGTTTCTTCTGCCTGTACAAGATTTGGAAGCTGCTCATTTACAAAGTCATCCGCAGCCATCAGATACAATGCATTGTCTTTCAGATTTCCCATAAGCATTGTGGAAGGAGGCATCTCGAAGACCCTTCCTTTACCAAGGTTCTTATTATACACTCCCAACACTTGCTTCTCATTCTTCGAATCCTCCATATAGTCCAATGAAAGGAAGACGAAAGAGTCATTTTCCAAATATCCGTTCAAAAGGTAAAATCCCTTTTTATATAGCTCTTCCATTTCTACCATAAAATTACCTGTACGAACACTCGTAAAATCATTCTTATCATCAAATACAAGTTTGTAGGATGGTTCAAACTGATTGTCAACCAACTTATGCAACTGATTATTAAATGCCTCATGAAAGAAAACCCCATTATCGGAATGATTAAAGTTGTGTTCAAAGACCGGTATATTGTTTTCATTCTCATCAAGTTTCCAGCATTGTTCAAGTACCTTCAAATCGCAGGTATAGCGGGTTATTTGCCAATTTGACTGAAACGCATTCCTTCCCGAATTAATGATATATTCACCTTTCTGATTTCTGGCAAAAGAAATCACTTTCTCAGACACTTCCGTTTTTCCTAAAAAGTTGCCATCCAATCCATAATACAAGAAACAATCTCCCGAACTTCCGACATCGGCAACACTTATCGTATCATGCCAAACCGAAAAATCAACAAGTTCCGAATACTCATTAGGTCCTTTCCCCCTTGAACCTATGGCATGAAGAAACTTCCCGTTACTATCATACAAGAAAATGGTACGAGCATATTGATTGTCACCTATCAGAAAATAATCTTGATGGGCAAAGAATTTCATTCCTACAACTGGAATGGCAATAGAATCAACTTCCAAAGGAATAACTTCATAGTTTGCACCTTCAAACAAATCCACTAAACGAGTACACTTCACCATATCATCATAGAATATATTCTTGCCATCATTATCCCTAGTTGTTTGACAAGCATAACAACTAAAAACAAAAAGGGATAAACAGAATATACCTTTTACTCGTTGACACAACTTTTTAGTCATAAATTCAGCCATAATTCAACCCTTTAATATTTGACAAAGATAATCATAAAAAACAAACGATAAAAAAAAATTATCACCCAATCAACGAAGAATTGATGATTGCTAGCGACACTATGAAATCTTGAATACTAAGTAATCAGAACAACCGTTCTTTATTATAGAGCTAAAACGATGATATTTTCACCAGTATAGCTCTTTAATCTAAAATTCTTACGTATATTTGCATATCTCACACAAGACAAGAAAAAAATATGAAAGAAGTAAATCCCCAAGATACCCCCCGTGCATCCGCCTTTGATTTGTGGATGAGCTCCCCGATGCCGATGGTAACGCTGACCAAGACTTTCGACATCACCCACATCCATAAGGCAAGCAAGAAAAGACACATCAAACTGAATGCACTCCTCTGTTGGTGCATCGGCAATGCAGCCAGTCAAATGGAAGAATTTTATATGTTGCCCATTGAAGGCAAGATGTACCAATTCAATAGCATCGCCATCAATGTCATCGTCAACAACCAAAAAGGCGGCATCAACTCTTGCGACATCCCATATACTCATGACTTCAATCGTTTCTATGAAGATTACCTCCGATTGACACAATCTGTTTCGGAATCATGTGAAAGCACTTTCATCGAAGATGCGATGATTATCGGCACCTCGGCAGTAGTAGCAACCGAACTCGATTGCATTGTCAACCAATACACCGACAAGTTTCTCAACCCGATGGTAATGTGGGGCAAATATCGCAAATCATGGTTCAAGACCATCCTACCCATATCCTTCCAGTTTCATCATGTACAAATGGATGGAGGACATGGTGCCCAATTCCTGAACAACATTCAAGTAGAGATAGACAACCTAAAAATATAACACTTCTTTCCTTTCTCAAAAGACTAAAGACCTTGATAAAAAAGTAAATCATAACTTATGATTCGTCAAACATAAGTTATGATTACATATTCACAAGTTATGATTATAGATTCAGAAGTTATGATTAACTTATAGAAACAAGGAAGAATGAAAATCTTACCTTTATAATTGGCTTTCGCCTTCTATGTATTGTTCCAAGAACATATTCTCGCCATCGAATACGGCATACGAGAACTCGTGAATCCAATCCCCCAAAATCATGATTCGGGACGAATGGCTAAGCATCAAGTCGAGCATAATGTGACGATGCCCATAGATGAAGAAGTTGATGTCGGGATGCGTCTTCAAGTAATTCTTGGTGTAAAGCACCAACGGCTCTTCATTCTCTCCCATGTACTCCGGCTCCTTGCCCTCCTTCCGCTTCAAGCGACTATGTTTCGCCCACTCCAATCCGAAGTCCACACTCCAACGGGGATGCAACATCGAGAAGAGTGTTTGCAATGTCTTGCTACGGAACATGGCACGAAGCATCTTGAACTTCCAGTCCCTGTCGCCCAAACCATCGCCATGTGCCAAATAGAACTCCTTGCCATAAATCTCGCATGTCATCGGCTTGCGGTGGATGATGACTCCACATTCCTTTTCCAAGTAGTCGCCACACCAAATGTCGTGGTTGCCAATGAAGAAATGCACTTCCACGCCCAAGTCGGTGAGTTCGGAAATCTTGCCGAGGAAACGGGTGTAACCCTTCGGCACCACGAGCTTGAACTCGTACCAAAAGTCGAACATATCGCCCAAGAGATAGACGGCAGCTGCCTTGTGCTTGATGCTGTCGAGGAAGTTCACCAACCGGCGTTCCTGCGTACGGCTATGCTCAATGGCACGCGAACCCAAATGGGCATCGGAAAGGAAATAAACATTCTTCATACCTTATATTATTATAGGAATCCCAAATCGAGTTTTGCTTCTTCACTCATCATGTCCTTGTCCCATTCGGGTTCAAAGACGAGGTTCACTACGGCAGACGATACTCCTTCCACCGAGTCAATCTTCTGACGGACATCTTCCATGATGAAATCAGCCGCCGGACAATTCGGTGCGGTCAAGGTCATGTCAATCACCACCTCACCATTGTCTTGCAAATCTATCTTATATATCAAGCCGAGGTCGTAGATGTTCACCGGTATTTCAGGGTCATATACGGTCTTCAGCATTGCAATGATTCTTTCTTCTATCTGTAAACGTTCTTCTGCGTTCATAATCTTATCTGTTTTGAGAATGCAAAAATAAACAATTTCTATATTCTTCCCTCATCGGCATAACTATAAAATGCACCATCGGTCAAAATAACATGGTCCACCAGACGGATATTCATGCATTGGCAAGCTTGGTCTACCTGCTTGGTCAGAAGGTCGTCCTCCCTGCTTGGGCGTATGTTACCCGAAGGATGGTTGTGACAAAGCGCCAATGCCGACGCCCGTTTCAGCAAGGCTTCACGCAAGATGCAACGCACATCCACGGCCGTAGCATTCAAGCCTCCGGCACTAATCCTTACCTTGTCTATCGCCTTGGAAGCCTGATTGAGAAGCAATACCCAACATTCCTCCGTAGGCAAATCGCACATCAACGAATGAAAACATTCGTACACATCCCTCGACGAGAGAATGCTCTTCCGTTCTTCCACCTTCTCTTCCTTCCGGCGTTTTCCCAATTCCGATGCCGCCAGAATCGTGATGGCCTTGGCTGGCCCTATCCCCTTGTATCGACAAAGGTCTTCGATGGATGCTTTTCCCAATTCATTCAGGTTATGACGGTAATCGCCCAACACTTTCCGCATCAACTCTACCGCCGATTCTTCCGTATTACCGGAACCTATCAAGATGGCCAACAACTCCGCATTCGACAAAGCCGACACGCCATGTAGCATCATTTTCTCCCGAGGGCGATCTTCTTCTGCCCATTGGGTAATAGTCAACCGTTCAGTCATACTTGTTTCTTATATTTTCTATTGATAAAAATTCTTCTCAAAAGCCGCAAACTCACTCTTTCCGCATACACATCGCTTCCACCAAGCCCGAAGGAATCCCGTTCCATACCCCGTGAGTTGGATAAAGGAAGCCGCTATCGACAACAAACCAATTTTCAGGCTATTGTTCTGCAACGAGGAATCCACACAAACAATCAAGGCAAAGAGAACGAGCAAGGACAAGCTACCTCCCCAGAAAAGCGAAGCCAACAACAAGAAAGCCACCCCCAGAGTAAATAAGGCAGGTAGTGTATGTACCAGCTTCAAGGATTCCGGGTATTTCTTATAAAGGTTGATACGGGCAATACCCGAATTATGCACTTGCTTGAAAAACTTCTTCAAGTCCGTACGACGCTTGTGCCATACCCATGCTTCCGGAAACAACCGACAAGCATACCCACCTTTGAAGATACGGATACTAAAATCGATATCCTCGCCGAAACGCATCTTCGAGAATCCTCCCAATGCCTGATAGACACCCTTCCGCACCCCCATATTGAAACTACGTGGATAGAACTTGTCCAATTTCTTCTTGCCTCCACGGATACCTCCCGTGGTGAAGAACGAAGTCATGGCATAGTTGATGGCCTTCTGAACATCCGAAAACGAATCATGAGCCCGGTCCGGTCCACCGAAAGCATCTGCCTTCTTCCGTTGAAGTTCAGCCTCAACCGCCTGCAAATACCCTTCCGGAAGGATACAATCCGAATCCAATATCAGCATGTATTCTCCATTGGCTCTCTCCACCCCATAGTTACGGGTCTGTCCGGGACCGGAGTTCGCCTTATTATAATAATGTATAGCCAAGCGGTCGGCATATTTGTCCACCACATCTTGACAAGGGATAGCCGAGCCATCCTCCACCACAATCACTTCAAAATCGCGAAGTGTCTGACGAGTCAAGCTATCCAACAGTTCATCCACCTCATCGGGACGATTGTATACGGGTATGATAAAAGAATATCTCATGATTGCTTGTTTATTAACAAGACAAAGAAACACAAAAAAGGCGGAACTTCCAACAAGTTCCGCCTTTTCATATTCATTATCGTTCGGATTATGCCTTTACACGACCTACGTATGAACCGTCGCGAGTATCGATTTCGATAGTTTCACCTTCGTTGATGAACAAAGGAACGCGTACAGTTGCACCTGATTCTACAGTTGCCGGCTTCAATGT
>JAFTTU010000134.1 GCA_017466635.1 Bacteroides sp. | reverse complement strand
CGCCGGCTTCTAAGGTGTCACCGACCAAGCGGATGGATGTCCAGCTATTGCTTCCGTTATACGGATAGGAATTTTGCGAAAGGCTCACCGCTTCAATTTCCGGACGCTGACGCAAGCGGTTGGCCAATTCCAGCACGTCGTCACTTGTTTCTTCGTAAGTTTTTTGCTGATAATCGGGACTTTTCTCGGTCAGGTGTCCCATCTCGATGAGGTAACAATGATCGACATTAAAGCCTCGTGGCTCAAAATAAGTGGCTCCGATGCAGTACAAATTGTCTATGACCCACCACATCACTACGCTTACCAATAACAATTCGATGCCTAACCAAAGATTGGTTCGCCATTCGTTCTTTATCTGTGCTAATAATTTCTTGTTCATAATAATCCTCCTTTCTTAGTGCAATCGTCCGCTCAAAGCGGTTACAATGTTGGTGCGTGAAGCTATCCAAGCCGGAAGCCCCGTGCTGAGCAGGTTGAGAATGAAGCAGAACAGCAATGCCCAACCGAAGGTAGAGGCATGAATCAGGATATTGACATCTACGGCTGGCGGATTGAGGGTGTTGCTGAACGCTTGTGCAAAGAGCAGTTCATTTCCCAAATGAGCGAAGATGACACTCATCATTAATCCCAACACACCTGCCAGCAAAGTCACCACCATGTTTTCCATCAGGATTTGCCCCATTAGCTCCATGCGGTTGCAACCGAAGGCACGGCGCACGCCGATTTCGCTCACACGCTGGCGGAGGCGGCTCTGGGTCATGCTGCTCAGGTTGATGGCAGGCACGATGAGCAATATCAGATAGGTAATGAGACGCTTACGACGGTTGGCTTCCACATCAGGTTCTTGATTGGCGCTGAAACTGATGGCCTGCTTCTCTTGGTCGTAAGGACGGTTCCGGTGAATGAAGTTGTAACCGTCTTCACCGACCAACTGGTTGTAGGTTTCGAACCGGTTGAGCGATTCCTGGCGGATGGCATCGAAATCGTCCCGGCTACGGGCTAGGATGGTACAGCTCATCATGCCCATGTGTCCATCGTTCCATGCGTTCTTGTCCTGTCCGGTCGAGGTGTAAGGCACCCACACTTGTCCGTAACAGGTATTGGCTAAGGTCGATACATCCTTCACCACACCGGCCACCCGATAAGGGGCGTGGTTGAGCAAAAATTCCTTGCCCGCAACTCCTTCGGTCGTGCCGAAGAGTATGCGTGCCACACTCTCGGTGATGACGGCCACGGGTTGGGCGGCATCGAAGGTGGCTTTGTCGTAAGGCTTCCCGTCGATGAAAGAGAAGTCGAACACTCGCCAGAAGATGTCGTCCGTTTCGAGCAGGTCAACCGCCGTAGCTGCCTTGCCGGGCAGGCTAACGGGAGTGGATACCGTCATACAGGTATAGATGGTCACGGCTTCGGGTGTCTTCAAGGATTGGAACAGTTCTTTGATGGTACGTTCGCTCATCGGTCCATTACTTTGTCCACCATTTCCTTTCCAATTTTCGTTACTGATACTCATGTAATGCACATGCAGGAACCTGTCACGATTGCTTTCCGGTGCAAAAGGAGCTGTCTTTACTTGTTGCATCATCACCACGAGCATAATCAGGAAGATGGCGAGAGCCGTCCCGATGATGCTTACTGCACTGATGATGGGATGCTGGCGCAGTTGCGCCAAGGCTTGGGTAATGTATTGTTTAATCATAGGTTTGTTCTTACAATATCTTTTATTATAAAGTCTAAGTACTTAGACAAGGGCACGAGACTACTCTCGATGCCCTGCGAGACTACTCTCGATGTCCTGCGAGACTACTTACATTTTACTTCCATGGAGGTAAAATTTTTATTCCACCTGACGACCGTCGAAGAATCTCACCGTGCGTCCTGTCTGTTTGGCTTGCTCTTCGTTGTGAGTAACCATTACGATGGTGCGTCCGTCTTCCTTGTTCAGTTTGTGGAGGAGTTCCATCACTTCGGCACCCATCTTCGAGTCGAGGTTACCCGTCGGTTCGTCGGCCAAGATGATGTCGGGATTGCCCACGATGGCACGGGCGATGGCGACACGCTGGCACTGACCGCCGGAGAGCTGTGTCGGCATATGTTTCATGCGGTGGCTGAGGCCCACTCTTTCGAGCACTGCCTTCGCCAAGTCAGTGCGTTCGGAAGAGGACATCTTGCGATAGAGCAACGGAAGCTCTACGTTGTCGATGACGTTGAGTGAATTAATCAAGTGGAAACTTTGGAATACAAAGCCGAGAGTTTGGTTTCGGAACGCAGCCAGCTCCTTGTCGCCCATGTTCTCTGTGCGTGTGCCGTTGATTTCGATGGTTCCCGAAGTGGGCGAGTCGAGCAAGCCCATGATGTTGAGCAAGGTGGACTTTCCGCATCCGGACGGTCCCATGATGCTGAGGAATTCGCCTTTCTGCACTTCGAGGTTCACATTTTCCAATGCCTGTGTTTCAATTTCTTCTGTACGGTAAATCTTGTTGATACCTGTGAGTTTAATCATTGTTGCCATAATGTTTCTTATTTTTATTTGTTATTAATTATTTCTTTTATTCTCCCCCTTGTGAAGGGGGTTAGGGGGATGTACCATAGGATAGGTTAAGGTTTCTGCTCCATGCGAATGGAACATCCCCCTGCCCCCTTCGCAAGGGGGAGGCTATTCTAATTATTCATCCCGCAAAGCATCTGCCGGAAGTACCTTCACGGCTCTGCGGACGGGAATCAATGTACCTATCAAGGCAATGACTAGCAAAGCCAAGTAAGTGATAAGGCTGACCACGGTGAATTGCACACCCGGTGAGAGCCATTCGCTGACGAGGGCAAATTGAAACTTACCCGTCACATTCTGTTGAGCCATGCCGTCTGCCATCACTACGAAGTTCACTACCATTATCAAAGAGAAGATAAAAGCTCCTGTTACCAAGATGCCTGCTTCGGTGAGGAATTGGTTTCTTACCCGTCCTTCTGTTGCACCCATGCTTCGCATCAACCCGATTTCCTGACGGCGGGCATTGCATCGAATCCAGAAGGTGCCTACCATGCCAAGGAAGATACAGAGGAGGGTGAAGGCTGCCAAGGAACCTTTCAGGCGGAGTTTGTTATAGACACCTATTCTAGTTCCTAATTCACGACGTGTTTCGTCAAATGGTTTGAAACAATTGAAGTAGAAGTTTCCTTGATTCATGTGTGGGGCTACTTCCTTAGTAAATCGTTCATTGAACTTCTCGAAATCTACTCCTTCTTTCAGACGGAATACGATATAATTGTTTTTATGTGCCCAATCGTGCATACTGAAATCCTTGTCAAAGGCTATAACAAGTGGATAGGAAGCATTATAGTCTCTGGTTTTTACATTTTGAAAAACGGCACCGATTTTCCCGATTTTGTATGTTCCGTCATAAACTTCTTTACCTATAACTTCCGTAGAACCGAACATCTTTTGGGCAAATAGTTCGGATACGTAACAGAAGTTATCTGCATCTTTGGGCATTGTCAATTCTTTTCCGGTCCGTGCGTCCTTCATGCCCAATGTCTGGAAAATATCACATCCTTTTACGGATAAAACAGAATATCGTTGGGCGTGTGTGGCTCTTTCGTCTTTAAGGGCAATTGTATCCGGATAGAATCGTCCGCCACTCCAACTCAAGGAATTAGGCATGGAACTATGCAGGGAAACGTATGCAGATTTCACTTCCGGTTGTTCCCGAATCAGTTGGACGAATCGGTAGAAGGCTTCTTTTCGCATGTCGTTGGTGATGGTAGTGTCACGCTTCCCATGGCTGCTTCCGTATGCACCAAGGTTCAATACATATCGACCTTCTTCTTCATATCCCTTGTCTTCCAGGGAATTGACCATAAGCACATACATCGGGTCAATCACTGTCCAGAGGAAAAATCCGGCAATGATTACTTCGATGAATATCCAGCCGTTCATTCGTCGCTGGTTCCAGATTTGTTTGATTATTTTATACATAAGGCTTTATCTTTTGGATTGAATGGAATAAATAATGGTATGGCGAAGTGCCAATATGGTAGGCACTAGAGCCGAAATCAGATT
>JAFTTU010000133.1 GCA_017466635.1 Bacteroides sp. | reverse complement strand
GGTGTTGGTGCAGAAAACTGTGCAGACAAGGTTTCAGGTGCTTATACAGGTGAAGTTTCTGCTGAAATGGTTGCTTCTACTGGTGCTAAGTATGTAATCTTGGGTCACTCAGAACGTCGTTCTTACTATGGTGAAACAGTTGAAATCTTGGAAGAAAAAGTGAAGTTGGCTTTGGCTAACAACTTGACTCCGATTTTCTGTATCGGTGAAGTATTGGAAGAACGTCAGGCTGAAAAGCAGAATGAAGTCGTTGCTGCTCAGTTGGCTTCTGTATTTACTTTGTCTGCTGAAGATTTCGGCAAGATTATCTTGGCTTACGAACCGGTTTGGGCTATCGGTACAGGTTTGACTGCTACTCCGGAACAAGCTCAGGATATCCATGCTTACATCCGTTCTTTGATCGTTGAAAAGTACGGTCAGGAAGTAGCTGACAACTGCTCTATCCTTTACGGTGGTAGCTGCAAGCCTTCTAACGCTAAGGAATTGTTCGCTAATCCAGACGTAGACGGTGGTTTGATTGGTGGTGCTGCTTTGAAGGTTTCTGACTTCAAGGGCATTATCGATGCTTTTAAATAAGAAATAATGTAACAGGCATAATCCTCTCAGGAGGGTTATGCTTTTAAAAAGAAGATGAAATGAGATACTTTTTGCTTTTGATAGGCTTGTTATTGGGGCTTTCTGTTTCTGCACAGACAAGTATCGTCGATGAATTGCAAAAGAATCGTGTTGGACAAGGAACGGTGACTATTCATCAGGATGCCAAGATTTCGGCATTGTTGGGTTCTGTTTATGTGAAGAATGAAGATGAAGAGCCAAAAGTCCTGAAAGCACGAGGATATCGGGTGCAAGTGTATGCTGGTAACAATTCTCGTATTGCTCGTCAAGAGGCTAATGATGTGGCAGAACAGATTACGGCTGAATTCCCGGAACTTTCCGTTTATGCGTTCTTCCAGCCGCCTCGTTGGCTGTGTAGGGTCGGGGATTACCGGAGTATCGAAGAAGCCGATGCTGCTATGCGCAGATTGAAGGCAACTGGTAAATTTAAAGAAGTATCCATTGTACGTGAACAAATTAATATTCCTTTGGAGTAAGTATGGAAGAATTGATGCATCCCGAATGGTCGGCTGAAAAGATTGAACAGCTGAAAGGCCATTATGAGGCTATTTTGTCGCTGTTGGGTGAAGATGTGAATAGAGAAGGGTTATTGAAAACTCCGGAACGTGTAGCAAAGGCTATGTTGACCTTGACTCGCGGATATGACCAAGATCCGCATGCTATCTTGTTGGGAGCCAAGTTTCAGGAAGAATACAGTCAGATGGTCATTGTAAAGGACATTGACTTCTTTTCTCTTTGCGAACATCACATGTTGCCGTTCTATGGCAAGGTTCATGTGGCTTATATTCCTAATGGCTATATTACCGGATTAAGTAAGATTGCTCGTGTGGTGGATGTGTTCTCTCATCGTTTGCAAGTTCAAGAGCGTATGACACTTCAAATCAAGGAATGTATTCAGGAAACATTGAATCCGTTGGGAGTGATGGTGGTCGTAGAAGCCAAGCATATGTGTATGCAAATGCGTGGGGTGGAAAAGCAGAACTCCATTACGACTACTTCTGATTTTACCGGTGCTTTCAACCAGGCCAAAACGCGTGAAGAATTCATGAACTTGATACAGCATAACTGATTTTTTCCAGTTATGCTTTCAAGATTACGCGGTCTCCGGCTCTCTTGGCCATTTCTTTAAGTGTATCCGTCAGTTTTTTATAATGTTTCATGACCTCCATGGCACGTTGGGGGTCTTTGGCTACTTCCGGCAGATTGAGCTGCTGGATGGTTTGCTTCATGTCTTCTTCCAGGATGGCCAGTTTGAAATCGATGAGTAGATGAGGTACTAGCTCATGGAGTCTTTCATCGTCTTTCACAATGGCTTGCTCGTTGCTCTTGCTAAGGCGATAGCGCTCGCTGAGCATATCGGCAGCCAATCGGCTGATGCTTGGTTCCGGATGAGCAAGGAAATATCGTTCGGTGCTGAAATTGGCATCGTGCAAATGGCTTATCGCTTCGTTAAGTAGCCTGCGATGTGTCGCGTCCTGAAATTGAATGCCGTCTTGCTCCAAATCTGCTCGAATGTAATCCGTAACCGTGATTGGAATTTCTTCACCGTTTTCGTCTTCCACGTAGCATGCAATTCTTTCTCCGTAACGAATCAATACCTTGATTAACTGCTTCTCTTTGGTGTAGAAAGGCAGTTTTTCCCATCCAGTCTGTGGCAAATAGTTGTCGGATGGGGGTAGGTTGGGTTCTTCCGGTGGGAAAGGAGGAGGCGGAATCAATCCATCATCCGGTACATTCTCCTGAATCGGATTTGCTCCCAAAGCTTTGGCTTTCTCTGCTTCTTCTTGTTCTTTCTTCCGTTTTTCCAGATATTCGTCTTTGCGTTGTTGGACAATCTTCTTGATTTCGTTCAAGATAATCTGCTCGTCAACGTTCAGGATGGTGGCACATTCTTTCAAGCATGCATAGCGGATGATTTCGTTCGGTATCAATCCGATGCTTCTTGCCATATCTGCGATGAGTCCGGCTCGTTTGATTGGGTCATTCTTGGTGTCCTTCAGCAATAAGTTGGTTTTGAATCGGATGAAGTTTTCTTCGTGATCCAAGATGTATTGCTTGAATTCGGTGGCATTATGCTTGCGGGAAAAGCTGTCCGGGTCGTCACCGTCAGGCAACAACAAGACTTTGGTGTTCATTCCTTCCGCTAAAAGCATGTCTATGCCTCGGATGCTGGCTTTGATACCGGCTTCGTCTCCATCATATAATAAGGTAATATTCGAAGTGAAACGATGCAAGAGACGAATCTGTTCTTCGCTCAATGCAGTACCGGAGTTGGCGACTACATTTTCTAGTCCGCATTGATGCATGGCAATCACATCTGTATAACCTTCTACCATGTAGACACAATCCGCCTTGACTATCGCACTTTTGGCTTGGTAGATGCCGTATAGTTCTTTTCTTTTGCTGAATATATCCGATTCGGGAGAATTGATATATTTCTGACTGACCCCTTTGGTTCGGTTGTCCAATACACGTCCACCGAATCCCAATATCTTTCCGCTGATGTTGAACCATGGGAAGATGACTCTGCCCCAAAAACGGTCACGGATGCTGCCGTCTTCTATTTCATAACAAAGCCCGGTCTTGACCAGGAATTCTTTCTTGTAACCTTTCCGAAGTGCTTCTTTGGCCAATCCGTCCTTGGCGGAAGTGCTATATCCCAATTGGAACTTTTTGACAATGTCGTCTCGTATACCGCGTTGGCGGAAGTAGGTAAGGCCGATGGATTTCCCATCGATGTGGTTGTGCAGAACGTTCTGGAAATAGTCACGGGCAAATTCGTTGACCACAAAAAGGCTTTCACGGACGCTTTGTGCTTCCTTTTCTTCGTTGGTCAGCTCCCGTTCCTTGATTTCGATGTGGTATTTCTTGGCCAACCAGCGCAATGCTTCCGGATAATTCATCTGTTCGTGTTCCATGATGAAGTGTACGGCATTACCTCCTTTACCACAAGCAAAGCATTTGCAAAGTCCTTTGGCGGGTGAAACGTAAAAAGAAGGTGTCTTGTCATCGTGGAACGGACATAAACCCACAAAGTTGACTCCTCGTTTCTTGAGGGTCACGAATTCTGATACTACATCAACAATCTGTGCAGCATCCAATATCCGGTCTATGGTGGGTTGGTCTATCATTGCGGGTGCAAAGATAAACAAAAGAGACTAATAAAAAAAGAGAGAGTGTTCATAAAAACACTCTCTCTTTTTGAGCCTCTTGTCGGATTCGAACCAACGACCCCGAGATTACAAATCACGTGCTCTGGCCAACTGAGCTAAAGAGGCAAACAATTTAGTAGTGGAGCGGAAAACGAGGCTCGAACTCGCGACCCTAACCTTGGCAAGGTTATGCTCTACCAACTGAGCTATTTCCGCAGGTTGTAGTCCGTGGGGGAATCGAACCCCCCTTGCAAGAATGAAAATCTTGAGTACTAACCG
>JAFTTU010000084.1 GCA_017466635.1 Bacteroides sp. | reverse complement strand
GAATGTCTTCGCGAGATGCGTATCCAGGCGGAAGAGATGGACGAAATCTACTACGTTTATGTAGTGGACGACGAAGAACGCCTCCGTGGGGTATTCCCGTTGAAGCGGATGATTACCAGTCCATCGGTTTCGAAGGTGAAGCATGTGATGCGGAAAGAACCCATCTCTGTCCACGTAGACACTCCGGTAGACGAAGTCATCCAAACCATCGAAAAGTATAACTTGGTGGCCGTACCGGTAGTGGACAGCATCGGCCGTCTGGTGGGACGAATTACCGTAGATGACGTGATGGACGAAGTTCGTGAACAAGCCGAACGCGATTACCAATTGGCATCCGGTCTCTCGCAGGACGTAGAAACCGACGATAACGTGTTCCGTCAGACCACTGCCCGCCTTCCATGGTTGCTCATCGGTATGCTGGGGGGTATCGGTAACTCCATGATTCTTGGCAATTTCGACACCACTTTTGCCGCTCATCCGGAAATGGCACTCTATATCCCGTTGATTGGGGGTACAGGGGGTAACGTGGGTACCCAGTCTTCCGCATTGGTAGTACAAGGCTTGGCCAACAGCTCCCTAGACGCCAACAATACCTGGAAGCAGATATTGAAAGAATCGGTCGTAGCATTGATTAATGCCACCATCATTTCCATGTTGGTGTATATTTATAACTTCGTGCGTTTCGGGGCAACCGCAACCGTTTCCTATTCGGTATCCCTGAGCTTGTTCGCCGTGGTGATGTTCGCATCCATCTTCGGCACCTTGGTACCGATGACGTTGGAAAAGCTGAAAATAGACCCTGCCATTGCAACAGGTCCTTTTATTTCCATTACCAACGACATCATCGGTATGATGCTTTATATGGGAATTACGGTACTGCTTTCGTAAAAAAGCCCTCATAAGCCTAAAAAAATAAGCTAAAAATTATGAAATGCCATAATTTTTAGCTTATTTTGTACAATGTATGTATATACAACAATGATAGTTGACCCTTAAAACCAGTACGATGGACTCAAATGTAAACCGCCCTTTAACTGAAGCTGTGGTTCAAGAAGCAGCCGAAGTCGCAGCAGTAGCCGAAGTTACTGCCACTCCTATCCAATCGAAGGAAGAAGTTATTGCCCGCTTGCAGGAAATCAACCAACAAGAAACACCTGCCGACAAAGCCGAGCTTGATTCGTTGAAACAATTGTTCTACCGCTTGCGTAATGCCGAAGTGGAAGCCGCCCGTAAAGCCTATGAAGAGAACGGTGGCAACCCGGAAGCTTTTGTCAGCCCGAAGGACGAGCTCGAAGCACAATTCAAGGAAAGCATGGGTTCCATCAAAGAAAAGCTGAACGCACTGAAAGCAGAAGAAGAACAAGAAAAGCAGGACAACTTGGAAAAGAAGTTGGCTATCATTGAGCGCATGAAAGAATTGGCAGAATCTCCGGAAGATGCCAACAAAGCTTATAATGAGTTCAAGAAACTGCAGGCAGAATGGAATGAAATCAAGAACATTCCAGCTACCAAAGTCAACGAACTTTGGAAAAGCTACCAACTCTATAGCGAAAAGTTCTACGACTTGATTAAGCTGAACAACGAATTCCGCGAATACGATTTCAAGAAGAACCAGAGCATCAAAATCGCTTTGTGCGAAGCTGCTGAGAAGTTGGCTGAAGAAGAAGACGTGATTTCAGCTTTCCACCAATTGCAGAAACTTCATCAGGAGTTCCGCGAAACAGGTCCGGTTGCCAAGGAACAGCGCGAAGAAATCTGGAACCGCTTCAAAGCTGCTTCTACGATTGTCAACCGCCGTCATCAGCAACATTTTGAGGCCATCAAGGAAAAAGAACAAAGAAACTTGGACGAAAAGATTGTCATCTGCGAAATTGTAGAAGGCATGGAATACGACAAAATGGTTACATTCCAGGATTGGCACGACAAGACCGAAGAAATCCTGGCTTTGCAAGCCAAATGGAAGACCATCGGTTTCGCTCCTCAAAAGATGAACACCAAGGTATTCGAACGCTTCCGTGCAGCATGTGACGACTTCTTCAAGCGCAAGGCTGAACATTTCAAGAATTTGAAGGGCAGCATGAACGACAACCTGGAAAAGAAAAAACAAATGTGCGAAAAGGCTGAAGCCTTGAAGGATAGCACAGACTGGAAAGCAACTGCTGACATCCTGACCAAGCTCCAGAAAGAATGGAAAGAAGTCGGTCCGGTAGCCAAGAAATATTCTGAACCTATCTGGAAACGTTTCGTGACTGCTTGCGACTATTTCTTCGAACAAAAGAATAAGGCAGAAGCATCAAGCAGAAACGTGGAACAAGAAAATCTGGAAAAGAAAAAGGCTATCATCGAAAAGCTGAATACCATCAACCAAGAAGGAACCTCTGACAAGAGCGGAAACATCGTCCGCGAACTGATGAAGGAATGGAACGGTATCGGCCACGTACCTTTCAAGGAAAAAGACAAGATTTACAAGCAATACCGCACTGTAGTCGATGCATTGTTCGACAAGATGAACTTGTCTGCATCCAAGAAGAAGTTGAGCAATTTCAAGTCGAACATCAGCAAAGAAACCAACCTCTACCGCGAACGCGAAAAGTTGGTTCGTGCTTATGACAACATGAAGAACGAAATCAAGACTTATGAAAACAACATCGGCTTCTTGACCAGTTCATCGAAGAAAGGCAACAACCTGGTATCAGAAATGAACCGCAAGATAGAAAAGCTGAAAGCTGATTTGGAATTGATTACCCAAAAGATTGCCGTAATCGACGAATCCATCAAAGAATAAGACCATAAACAAAAGGTGAAACATCGATAGTTTCACCTTTTGTTTTACCTATATATAAAAGAAAAGAGCGATAGAAATCTATCGCTCTTCAGTTGGACTACCAGGACTCGAACCTGGAAAAACAGGACCAGAATCTGTTGTGTTACCATTACACCATAGTCCAATCTTTCAACAGAACCACCCGTTCCGTTTTTGACGATGCAAAGATACTGCTTTTTTGTGACGTACCAAACTTTTTCCTCTTTTTTTTCAATAAAAAGCAAACATTTCCTTTTATCCACTAAAAAAAAGCAAAAACAGACGAGATTTCACAGCCTTTTTTTCATTCATCCAACAAAACCAAGTATCTTTGTACTTTGTTTCAAAAACAAACATCTTTATTTCAGTTGACAATAAAAGAAGAATGAACCAAACAGAAATTTTAGTTAAAAAGATAACAGAAGGTATTCAAGAAAAGAAAGGTCAAAAAATCATCGTTGCCGATTTGACCGAAATTGATGATACCATTTGCAATTACTTCGTAATCTGCCAAGGAAACTCTCCCACCCAAGTCTCTGTCATTGCCGATTCCGTCCGTGATTATGTACGCGTGGAAACAGGCAACAAGCCCTCTGCCATCGACGGTCTCCGGAACGCGCAATGGGTAGCCATGGACTACAGCGACGTGTTGGTACATATTTTCCTTCCGGAAGTAAGAACATTCTACAACCTGGAAAACTTGTGGGCAGATGCCAAGTTGACACACTTGCCGGACATTGACTAACTAACTATTCTAAGCAAATATGAGTGAGAACTACAATAAGCCTAAATCGAACATGCCACGCTTCAACTTGAGTTGGCTATATATGTTCATAGCAATGACAATTGCTTACCTCTATTTTACGAGCGACGACAGTGCAGGCATCAACCGTCGATTGACATATACCGAGTTCAAGAACATGGTGAACAAGGGATATGCCAGCAAGATTATTGCCTATAACGACAATACCGTAGACATGTTCATCAAGCCTGAATACGTTAAGGAAGTATTCAAGGATGATTATAAAAAGGTAGGACGCAGCCCTTCCATGCAAGTGGAAGTCGGTTCCATCGATGCATTGGACAGTTTTTTGGAAAAGGCGCAAGAAGAAGGCCATTTCACCGGTGAAGTCAGCTACGAAAAGAAATCGGATCTCTTCGGAGCATTCTTCTGGAACATTGCCCCAATCTTCTTCATCGTTGCCATCTGGCTCTTCATCATGAGACGGATGGGCGGAGGAGCCACCGGTGGCATCAATCCATTCTCTGTAGGCAAGAGCAAGGCCCAAGTATACGAAAAAGGTGAAAACGCCAACCGAATTACCTTCAAGGATGTAGCAGGTCAAGAAGGTGCCAAGCAAGAAGTACAGGAAATCGTGGACTTCTTGAAGCAACCTCAGAAATATACCGAATTGGGTGGCAAGATACCTAAGGGTGCTTTGCTTGTAGGTCCTCCGGGAACCGGTAAGACCTTGTTGGCCAAGGCGGTAGCTGGTGAAGCAGATGTACCTTTCTTCTCCATGTCGGGTTCAGACTTCGTGGAAATGTTTGTCGGTGTCGGTGCATCCCGTGTACGTGACCTGTTCCGTCAAGCCAAGGAAAAGGCTCCTTGTATCATCTTCATCGACGAAATCGATGCAGTAGGCCGTGCCCGTAGCAAGAGCCCAAGCATGGGTGGAAACGATGAACGCGAAAGTACCTTGAACCAATTGCTGACAGAAATGGACGGCTTTGGTACCAATAGCGGTGTCATCATCCTGGCCGCAACCAACCGTGCCGACATCTTGGACAAGGCGTTGCTTCGCGCCGGACGATTCGACCGACAAATCCATGTGGACTTGCCTGACTTGAACGAACGTAAAGCGGTATTCGAAGTTCACTTGAAGCCATTGAAGCTGGACGACACCGTCGACCCGGACACATTGGCACGCCAAACACCTGGCTTCAGCGGTGCAGACATTGCCAATGTTTGTAACGAAGCGGCCTTGATTGCAGCCCGCCATCAGAAGAACGCAGTCGGCAAACAAGACTTCCTGGATGCGGTAGACCGTATCATCGGAGGTTTGGAAAAGAAGACTAAAATCATGACTGCCCACGAAAAGCATACCATTGCGCTTCACGAAGCGGGTCATGCTACTATCTCATGGTTCCTGGAACACGCCAATCCATTGATTAAGGTAACAATTGTTCCACGTGGACGTGCCTTGGGTGCCGCTTGGTACATGCCGGAAGAAAGACAGATTACGACCAAAGAACAAATGTTGGATGAAATGTGCGCTACCTTGGGTGGCCGTGCAGCCGAAGAATTGTTCACCGGTCATATCTCGACTGGCGCCATGAACGACTTGGAAAGAGTGACCAAGCAAGCATACGGCATGATTGCCTATGCCGGCATGAGCGACAAATTGCCGAACTTGTGTTACTACAACAATGAAGAATATTCTTTCAGCAAACCTTATAGCGACCGTACGGCTGAGTTGATTGACGAAGAAGTGAAGCGAATGATCAACGAACAATACGAACGCGCCAAGGAGGTATTGACCGTTCAGAAAGAAGGCCACAACCGATTGGCTAAGCTGCTGATGGAAAAAGAAGTTATTTTTGCAGAAGACGTGGAAAACATTTTCGGTAAACGTCCTTGGGCTTCCCGTTCGGAAGAAATCATGAACCAAGAAGGTCCGAAGGAAGTGACAGAGGAGAAATCCAACGAAGAAGCACCTTTATTGGAAAACAAAGAAGCATAATTATCACCCCTTAATACCAAACTGACATGAAAAATTTTATTCAACGCGCAATCACGGGTTTGATTTTCGTAGCTGTACTCATAGGCTGCATGATTGGAGGTCCATTGTCCTTCGGAGTATTGTTCTGCATCATCAGCGCTTTGGCTACAGCAGAGTTCTGCAAATTGATGAACCAACAAGAAGGTGTCAAGGTGAACCGCAACATCTGCGTGTTGGGTAGTGTCGCCCTCTTCCTTTGTTTCTTCTATTATGGCATGAACCCGGCACAAACCGGCATCTTCATTCCATACCTTATTATTATTATCTATCTAATGATAAGCGAGCTTTACCTGAAGAAGGAACATCCATTGAACAGCTGGGCGTACGCCATGTTCAGTCAACTTTATGTGGGATTGCCATTCGCCTTGCTGAATGTATTGGCATTCCATTCCAACGGTTGGGAATCGATATCCGAGTATCAGTTCATCCTTCCATTGTCCATCTTTGCATTCAATTGGGTAAACGATACCGGTGCTTATTGTACAGGTGTTTTGTTCGGCAAGCATCCATTATTCAAGCGTATCTCTCCGAAGAAGTCTTGGGAAGGCTCCATCGGCGGTGCTACCTTCTGTATTGCCGCTTCATTCGCCTTGGCTCACTTCTTCCCTATCATGCCTACAGCAGCTTGGGTAGGAATGGCCTTGATTGTCGTTTTGTTCGGCACTTGGGGAGACTTGACCGAATCATTGATGAAACGTCATTTGGGAATCAAGGACTCCGGTAACATCCTTCCGGGACACGGAGGCGTACTCGACCGCTTCGACAGCACCATCATGGCTGTACCTGCGGCCGTTGTGTACCTCTATTTCATTTCTCTTTTCTAACGGAAAGCAATTCAATCATTTTCGATGCGGCCTGGTGGGATGCTCCTGCCGGGCCTAATATTTTTATCATCCGGTCGTACTCCTGAAGCATCTTGCCTCGATAGTCCGCATCATTCAAGAGAGCGTCCAATTCCGAACGGACATTATCCACGGTCATGGTATCGGCTACCAATTCCCGTACCACTTCCTTATTCGCCACCAGATTGACCAAGGAAATGTACTTCACTTTCAGGATATGTTTTCTCAAGAAAGAGATGACTTTTCCCATGGCAAGATAATAACACACCACTTGAGGAACCCGGAACAAAGCTGTCTCCAACGTAGCTGTACCCGAAGTGACCAAAGCCACCTTGGCTTGGGCCAACAAACGATAGGTCTGTCCGAAAACAATCTTCACCGGCACATCCCCTCCAATATATGATTGATAATAAGATAGGTCCATACTTGGAGCGCCCGCCAGCACCAACTGATAGTCATTCACGAACGGTTTGGCAGCTTCCAACATATCCGGCAAGTTATCCTTGATTTCCTGCTTTCTACTTCCTGCCAATAACGCAATGATGGGTTTCTGCGACAATCCATTGACTGAAGTGAATTCCTCAAATGTCTCTGTATGGGTCTTTTGGAAAGCATCCACTGCATCTACGCAAGGATTACCCACATAATGAATGGGGTATTGATGTCCCTTGAAGAAATCCACTTCGAAAGGCAAGATGGAGAAAAGTTCATCCACATCCCGTTTGATGTTCTTGATGCGATATTCCTTCCATGCCCAAATCTTGGGGGAAATGTAATAATAAACCGGAATCTTCGTGTGTTTCTTGACAAACTCCGCAATCTTCAGATTAAAGCCCGGATAATCCACCAAGATAACCACGTCCGGTTGCCACTTGAGAATATCCGATTTGCAATAATCCATGTTCTTGAAGATGGTACGAAGATGCAACAATACGGGAATAAAGCCCATATAAGCCAATTCCTTGTAATGCTTCACCAGCGTCCCACCTACTTCACGCATCAAGTCACCACCAAAGAAACGGAAATCGGCCTGTGCATCCTGCTCCTTCAATGCCTTCATCAGATTGGATGCATGAAGGTCGCCCGAAGCCTCACCTACTATCAAATAATACTTCATACGCTCAAGTTCCAAGTTTTCAATTCGTCCATCAAGCCATAAGCGGTCATATCAATCTGAATCGGCGTGATGGCCACATAGTCATGTTCCAATGCCCAACGGTCCGAATCCTCCGCTTCCGGTTCATTGTTCGTGAACTTTCCGGTCAGCCAGAAATACGAACCACCTTTCGGATGTTGTCCTCTGCACCATTCATTTCCCCAGCTGGCATCTGTCTGTCGGCATACACGAGCCCCTTTCAGCCCTGCACCCTTGGGAGCGTTCACATTCAGACAAGTACCTTTCGGAAGTCCATGCGCCAGGACCTCCTCCGTAATCTTGCGGACATAAGGCAACATCGGTGCAAAATCGGCATCCGCATCATGGTCGCACAAAGAAAAGCCGATGGCTGGTATTCCTTTCAGACAACCTTCGATGACTACTCCCATGGTACCCGAATAATGCACATTCACTGCCGAATTATCACCATGATTGATTCCTCCAATCACCAAGTCCGGGCAACGGGGCAACAGTTCGAACATTGCCAATTTCACACAATCCACCGGAGTACCCGAACACTTATAGACGGTCAGGTTCTCTTCTTCCTTTACCTTATTATATCGTACTGGAAGTTCCGACGTGATGGCAGCCGAAGCGCCCGAACGGGGACCATCCGGAGCCATTACTATAATTTCGCCCAATCCGGTCAATGTCTTCACCAATTCTTGAATGCCCTTGGCCGAAAAGCCATCGTCATTCGATATCAATATCAACGGTTTCTCCTTTTTCATAATCATTCCTTCTTAATATTCCGTAAAGATACAACCTTTCGGCGAACTTCCGGCACGAGATTTAGAAAAAAACCTTATCTTTGCCGCTGTTGAGTTATTAACAAAACCCTCGAGTTATCAACAGTTTTGCCAAAGACTGCCGAAAATAATAGGTGCTCTCAATGATTATTTGTTATTTCGCAGCGAGAAAAACTGGATTATTATGGGAAAAATCATTGCTTTAGCCAATCAGAAAGGTGGCGTAGGAAAGACAACAACAACCATCAACCTCGCTGCATCTCTGGCTACATTGGAAAAGAAAGTACTTGTAATTGACGCTGACCCTCAGGCCAATGCGTCATCTGGATTGGGTGTAGACATCAAGGAAGTGGAATGTTCCATCTACGAATGCCTCATCAACCAGACAGACATAAGAGAAGCAATCTATACGACTGACATCGACGGTTTGGACATCATCCCTTCCCACATCGATTTGGTGGGAGCAGAGATTGAGATGCTGAACTTGGACAGTCGTGAAAACATTATGAAGAAAACATTGGCTCCGATGAAGAATGAGTACGATTATATCCTGATTGACTGCTCACCTTCGTTGGGATTGATTACGATTAATGCACTTACAGCAGCCGATTCGGTCATCATTCCGGTACAATGCGAATATTTTGCCTTGGAAGGAATCAGTAAGTTGCTGAATACAATTAAGATTATTAAATCGAAACTGAACCCGGGCTTGGAAATCGAAGGATTCCTGCTGACAATGTTTGACTCTCGCCTCCGTTTGGCGAATCAGATATACGATGAAGTGAAAAGACATTTCCAGGAGTTGGTGTTCAAGACGATTATTCACCGCAATGTCAAACTGAGCGAAGCACCTAGTCATGGTATTCCGGCCATCCTTTACGATGCGGATTCCAACGGTGCCAAGAACCATTTGGCTTTGGCAAAGGAAATTATAACTAAAAACAATTAAATAAGAGTATGGCAGTACAGAAGAAATTTGCTTTGGGACGTGGACTGGATGCCTTGATTTCTACCGAAGAAGTCAAGACTTCGGGCTCTTCATCCATCAATGAAATCGAACTGAGCAAAATCTCTGTCAATCCTAACCAACCGCGCCGGGAGTTCGACCCCGTAGCGTTGCAGGAATTGGCAGACTCCATTGCCGAAATCGGTATCATCCAACCGATTACTCTACGCCAATTGAGCGAGGATTCCTATCAAATCATCGCCGGCGAACGCAGATACCGTGCTTCGATTCAAGCCGGGCTGAAGAGCGTACCTGCCTATATCCGCACCGCCGATGATGAGAATGTCATGGAAATGGCATTGATAGAAAACATCCAACGCGAGGACTTGAACTCGTTGGAAATCGCCTTGGCTTACCAACACCTGCTGGAACAATACGGCCTGACACAAGAACGCCTCAGCGAACGAGTGGGCAAGAAACGTACCACCATCGCCAATTACCTACGCTTGCTGAAGCTTCCGGCACTAATTCAGGTAGCCTTGAAGAACAAGGAGATAGATATGGGACACGCCCGTGCCTTGCTGGCATTGGACGACCCCAAGACACAAATCCGGATATTCAATGAAATCCAATCACAGAACTATTCGGTACGTAAGGTGGAAGAAATCGTCAAGGCACTGACCGCAGGTGAAGCCGTTGAAAGTGGAGGTAAGAAAATACGTCCGACAGGCAGCAAGCTGTCCGAAGAATACATGATGCTCCAGAAACATTTGTGCGGCTTCTTCGGTTCTAAGGTACAGTTGTCTTGCACATCCAAAGGAAAGGGCAAAATCAGTATACCATTCAACAATGAAGAGGATTTGGAACGTATCATGGAAATCCTCGATTCATTGAAAAAAGAGAACTAATTTTGAAAAAGATACGATTCACATACATCATGATAGTAGTCAGCCTCCTATTCCAATTCGGGACAGGGGGTTCTGAACTTTATGCCCAGAACGCTTTGCAAAGACGTCAGGGTATACCTAGGGATTCCTTGAAGACAGTGGCTCCACTGCCGAAAAGCGCCATCTTGGCGGACAGTCTGGACAGAAGGAACCAAGAAGAGCTGGACATGCTGGAAGCGCCTGTCGATACGGCTATCCTGGCCGTCAAGACCGATTCCATGCAACGGGAACTGCCTAAACCCAAGAAGCGTTTCATCCCGGACTCCAACCGTTCGGTATGGCTGGCCATGGTGTTCCCCGGTGCCGGTCAAATCTACAACCGGAAATACTGGAAACTCCCGATTGTCTATGGAGGTTTCGTGGGATGTGCCTACGCTCTAAGCTGGAACAACAAGATGTACAAGGATTATTCGCAAGCATACCTGGACATCATGGACGATGACCCCAATACCAAGAGCTTCCAGGACTTCCTGCCACCGAGCTATGACATTTCGGGCGAAGAAGACCGCTTCAAGGAAATATTCAGGAAACGGAAAGATGCCTATCGCCGTCAGCGAGACCTCAGTATCTTCTGTTTCATAGGGGTGTATGTCCTGTCCATCATCGATGCATACGTAGATGCCGAGCTATCCGACTTCGACATCACCAAGGACCTCAGCCTGAAGGTAGAACCCGCATTGTTCAACGATGTAAAAAGCAAGAATATCAATTCAGTAGGCTTACAATGTAGCTTCAAATTTTAAAAAGACATGTACATGAGAAACATTATTATTAGCATAGTCCTTCTGCTGGGATGCACCACCATCCAGGCACAGACAGTCAACGAAGACCCAATCGACTTTCCGGAAACCATGTTGTCCGATATGGACAGCCTTTATTGGGACTGGCAGTCCAAGAACTTGATATCGCTGGACGAAAACTGCCGGATGCTTCCCGAAGGTCCGAAAGTGAGCGACTCCGTGTACATCGACCGCTTGTCGCGCATCCCGTCCATCATCGAGATGCCTTTCAACGACATCGTGAAAAAGTACATCGAGGCTTATACCGGACGCTTGCGTAATAAGGTTTCTTTCATGCTGGCAGCCGCCAATTTCTACATGCCGATGTTTGAAGAAGCATTGGATACCTACGACCTTCCCATGGAATTGAAGTACCTGCCTATCATCGAATCGGCCTTGAACCCGAAAGCCCTCTCCCGCCAACGCGCATCGGGCTTGTGGCAATTCATGCTGAAAACTTCCAGAAGCTACGGACTGGAAACCAACAGCTTGGTGGAAGAACGTTTCGACCCGCAGAAGTCCACTTGGGCGGCTGTACGCTACTTGAAGGACTTGTTCAATATCTATAAGGACTGGAACCTGGTATTGGCTGCCTACAATTGCGGCCCGGGCAATGTCAATAAAGCCATCCGTCGTGCAGGCGGTTCTACCGACTATTGGGACCTCTATCCTTTCCTGCCGAAAGAAACCCGTGGCTATGTACCGGGATTCATTGCCGTGAATTACGTGATGACTTACTACTGCGAACATGGCATCTGTCCGATGGAATCGCAATTGCCGACCATCAGCGACACTATCCACATCAACAAGGATTTGCACTTGCAACAAGTGGCCAGTGTCTGCAACATCGACATCGAACAGCTTCGTAGCCTGAATCCCCAATACAAGAAGGACTTGATTCCGGGCAACAGCAGAGTATACGCCTTGCGCCTTCCCAACAACATGGCCACGACTTTCATCGAACGCGAAGACAGCATCTATGCCTTCGATGCCAAGAAGTACCTGAACAAGCGACGCACGGTAGCCGTCAACGACGGCAGCAAGGGAAAAGGCAGCACCAAGGGCGCCCAATATCATAAAATCAGAACCGGAGATACCTTGGGCGGTATCGCCCTCCGCTATGGTACTACCGTGAAGAAACTCCGTGCGCTGAACGGCATTAGGGGGAACAATATCCGTGCCGGCAAGTCCATTCGGGTACGCTAAAAAGTTTTTTTGCAACAGAATCTCATAAAATGCTTGCATAAGTATGTTTTTTGGCTAAATTTGCAGAAAATACAGAAGGAGGCATTTTATGACTGATGAAAAACTCAAACAGGAACAAGCTGATGAAGAAATGATAAGCCAAGCGTTCGAGCATCTCTTGGCCAGTTACCTGACTAGCAAACACCGCAGAAAGGTAGAAATCATTACCAAAGCATTCAATTTTGCCAAGCAAGCGCACAAAGGGGTGAAGCGCCGCTCAGGCGAACCATATATCATGCACCCCATCGCCGTAGCACAAATAGCCTGCTCCGAGATAGGTCTCGGCTCTACTTCTATCTGTGCTGCCCTGCTTCATGACGTGGTGGAAGACACCGACTATACCGTAGAAGACATCGAAAACCTGTTCGGTCCCAAGGTCGCACAGATTGTCGACGGGCTGACCAAGATTTCGGGCGGTATCTTCGGAGACCGTGCTTCTGCCCAAGCCGAAAACTTCAAGAAGCTTCTTCTGACCATGAACGATGACATCCGTGTCATCCTCATCAAGATTGCCGACCGCTTGCACAACATGCGTACCCTCGGCTCCATGCTTCCCAACAAGCAGTACAAGATTGCCGGTGAGACATTGTATATTTATGCGCCTATCGCCAATCGCTTGGGCTTGAACAAAATCAAGACGGAACTGGAAGACCTCAGCTTCAAGTACGAACATCCGGAAGAATACGCCCAGATAGAATCCCTCTTGAAGGAAACCAAGGAAGAACGTGAAGAACTCTTCCGGGAGTTTACGGCTCCTATCCGCGAAAAGCTGGACAAGATGGGTATCAAGTACCGTATCCTGGCCCGTGTCAAGTCGCCTTATTCCATCTGGAACAAGATGCAGACCAAGCACATCCCGTTTGAGGAAATCTACGACATCCTGGCCGTGCGCATCATCTTCGAACCTAGCGACCTGGAAGAAGAATCCAACGAATGCTTCGGCATCTATGTATCCATCTCGAAGATATACAAGCCACACCCCGACCGCCTGCGCGACTGGGTGAACCATCCGAAGTCCAATGGCTACCAGGCCTTGCACGTCACCCTGATGAGCAACAAGGGTCAATGGATTGAAGTACAAATCCGTAGTGAGCGCATGAACGACATTGCCGAACAAGGCTTTGCCGCTCACTGGAAATACAAGGACGGTCCTACTCAGGAAGACGAAGGCGAATTGGAAAAATGGCTCCGTACCATCAAGGAAATCCTGGACGACCCGCAACCGGATGCCATGGACTTCCTCGATACCATCAAGCTGAATCTGTTTGCCTCCGAAATATTCATCTTTACCCCGAAGGGCGAAATCAAGACCATGCCACAGAACTGTACGGCACTGGACTTCGCTTTCTCCATCCACACCTTCTTGGGAAGCCACTGTATCGGTGCGAAGGTGAACCACAAGCTCGTTCCGCTGAGCCACAAGCTCCAGAGTGGCGACCAGGTGGAAATCCTTACCTCCAAGTCGCAACGCGTACAGCCTTCGTGGATTAACTTTGCCACTACTGCCAAGGCCAAGGCCAAGATAGCCGGTATCCTGAAGCGTGAACAACGCGCCATGGTTCAGGCAGGGGAAGACAAGCTGCAGGAATTCTTCCAGAACGAAGAAGTGGAATGGAACGACGAAAACATCCAGAAGCTCTGCGACCTGCACGAACTGGCTACTCCGGAAGAACTCTTCGCTGCACTCGGATTCAAGACCATCCTGTTGGGTGAAGCCGACCGCAACGAACTGAAGAAAGACAAGCCTGCAACCGGTAGCGGTTGGAAGAAATTCATTCCTCTCCCATTCATCGGTGGTAAAACCAACAAGGAAAAGAAGGAACCGAAGCAGAAGGCTCCAAAGCAGAAGATTGACAGCAAGAAGGTGCTGAAGCTCACTCCGGACGCCTTCCAGAAGAACTATATCATTGCCGATTGTTGTAAACCGATTCCGGGCGACGATGTATTGGGCTATATCGACGACCAAGACCGCATTGTCATCCACAAGCGCAAGTGTCCGTTGGCCGACAAGTTGAAAGCGGGCTTCGGCAATCGCATCCTGGCGGTGGAATGGGAAACAGGCAAGGCATTGGAATTCCCGGTCAACCTATACATCCAAGGTATCGATACGTTGGGTATCTTGCACCAGATTGGTGACATCATCAGCGAACAGCTCAATGTATACATCCGCAAGATTTTCATCGAAACGATAGACGGATTGTTCGAAGGACATATCCAGCTCTATGTACACGATGTGGAAGACGTGAATGTCATCATTGCCAACTTGCAGAAGATGGAAGAAATGAAGAAGGTAGTCCGTGTAGAACAATTCGAAGACAAGCCTTAACACCGTGTTATTCTAACCGAAGCGAAAGACACACTGAAAATAGAAACCAAAAACTCGATGAAATGGCCGAAAATCATCATTTCATCGAGTTTTTATATAAGTTTCAAGGCAAATCCATCTCTCTCAAAACCCATCAGACTCCATTTATTTCAAAAAACAGTGTCACTCCTGTCACCGGCACTTAATGGCTTATCCGTCAGGCTGAATACGGTGGCACCAGTGGTGCAACCGTTGTGTCACTCCCGTCACTAATTGTAAAACTACTTTTATTCAAGTGTAATCTGGATTACAGATGCATCATCATTTAAATCAGTAAGCAATTGACTTTGCATATTATTGGTGCCCTGATAATATCCATCAGAACACATAAAGATTGTACTGCCATCATTGACTGATACACTTTCAACAGGTATTGGTTCTCTAAACCCTTTGCCATTTATACAACGTATCAATAGAGTTGTATTACCACCAACTGCTATATGGTCGGTTGTCAAAAGTTGAAGATTGTCATTATCCTTTTTATATAGTCTTACATTACCTTGCCAAGCATAATGAATCGAATCCATTCCAATCAAGGAAACGCATACAGCAGCACCCATTTTGCATCTCAACTCATAACATTTCTGACGGATTAATGCATCTGCTCTATCAAATGCCTTGCGTAGGATTTCCTGGGGCTCATACACTTGAAGATTCTGCGCTATAAAATCTGCAATGCCGCAAGAAACTATCTTTGCAGCCTCATTTCCATACGATAATCCACCCATACCATCGGCTAATATTGCTAACGACCACTCTTCTGACAAATCTCGACATAAAATGTAGTCTTCGTTTGTCTTACCCTTACCTGCTATACTGACTGTATTAAACTTCTTCGGTTTCATCCTCTATAGCCATTTGGAAAACATCTGCCATTGCCTGCAAAGTATCTCTTAACTTCTCATATTTCAAGCCATAAGAATTCTCAATCATCTGATTGATAAGTCGGCTTTCTTCTTCTCTTGCCAGTTCACCCTCGATAACCTCTTTGTAGTAATTGAGTTGATTGACATCCAGCAATGTCGCTAAATCGTGAGCTAACCAATAACCACCTACGATATACTCGTTAAAGTTCTCCCAATCATATACTTCCTGATGTATTTCTCTATCAAGATTTGCCATAAAGTAGTTTGATAGGATAAATGACATATCCTCGGCATCCTTACTTGTCTTTGCATTTCTATCGATCCAAGCATTGAACTTTAACAGAAACAGTCCGTGTAATGAGGCAATCTTAATCTTAAATTCATTATCAATGCTTATCGTAATAGCATCAGACAACACCTCATCGAAGCCCTTTACCGACATAGCAATTTCCTCTTCAGGAGGCCAATATATATTGTCATCCTCTTTGGCTACAACACCGTATGGCACGATATCAATTTCATACTCTCCATGAAAAAAACGATGCTGCATGTCCCTGGAATTTTCAAATCCTTCGGCAATCAGATTCTGCTTAACTTGCTCAAAAGTATCCCAATCGGGTATTGCTATGGCAATATCCAAGTCTCTGGTTCGTCGCCTTGACTCTGTATCGAGCAGTTGCAGCATGATGATGTCTCGTGCTGTTGCTCCAATCACATAAAACTCTCTATCCATCTTGTTGAAACTATCTATAAGTTTTCTCAATAGTTCCACCAACAGAGGATTACCTATCTTTTCACTCGAAATCGTTAAGTCCATGTTCCATCAATCTGTTTGCCGCTTCTAAACAACGGCTGTTGCTACTGCCCATCAAATCCGCATAAACAAGAATAAGAGGCACGAGATGATTCTCCGTTTCCCATTTCCAGAACTTCTGGTAAATCTTTATTTCGCCATCGGCATCCATCTTGACAAATCCGGTCTTCATCAGATATGCCGTAGGCACATCGGTATATATCTCAAATGCACCGGGCTCCAAATAATTATCAATCATTTGTGCTGCACTTTCACCGCCCCAATACATACCTTCGGGCAATTCCATTGCCAGCCATTTGGTTCTTTGTCCATTGGTTCGGAATGCCATCTTTCCCAACAAGAGTTTAGGTTTCAACACTTGATTGTAATTCTCTACCCAAAGGTCAAGCAGGGCCTTCTGGTTCTTCAAGATTCTGCCTTTGTCGGTTACAAGAATGAAATTTCGTGTAACTAATTCATCAATCACATTTTTTACCGTACCAAGGGCAACTCCTGTCTTTTCTTGAATCTCACGGTATGCCTTATTGGCATTATTTTTATCCTGCAAAAGATAGAATATCACTTTGATTCCTGCATCCTGAAAAACCGGATATGCTTTCTCGTTAGCAAATACATTTTTTTCACCTTTGTTGGTAAGTTGGAAAACCGGGATGCTGCCGTTCATATATCTTATATGGCAATTGCCGGCACAATCCAATATGTTTAATCCTAATCCGACAAGTTTGTCGAACATATTAGGATTAATATACTTTGCCACCAATAGCACCGGTCTGTTTTCAGTAGCCATATACTTTTGTAAACGGTTTACAATAGTGTTGATATTGGTAGCTGTAATATTACTCTTAATATCACAAAGGAAATCGACATTCATAATCTGAACTAGAGCATCAAATTTTCCATATGCACCATCATTTTTATGAATGACAACATTATCAGGTAAAGCAAACTTTTCTTTCAATGCTTCCACTGCCCAATTCAGTATTTCACGTTCTATAAGTACCATCTTGTTCAAAATTTAAGCGTGTTCAATACGATTGAACAGCACAAAGATAATGAACGGAATTTAAACTGCAAAAGATATTGTTCAATAAATACCATTTGTTCAATCGCATTGAACATCTTCTTTATATTGAACGCTAATCCCCTCCATTATAACTCCATCACCCCCCGAAAATGCCTCATTATAACTTTCGGCTTTAACCACCATTGATTATCAAGTACTTACACAAGGCTCATAATAACTTTTTTCTTGGCCCTCCCGGATACATTATAATTCGTTGCTCGCTAACTTTGTGATACGAAACCACAAAAAACAAGCGATATGAAACCTCTATCCAAATTTCTGCTTCAAGCGCTTAGCTTGATGTTCCTGTTCTCCACTTCCTGCTATTTCCCGGGAACCGAGAAAGGCAACCTCCGTTTGCTGACCATGCTTTATGCCAATCGGGAGAAGACCGAAGGGCAGAAGGTGCGCTTCGGAGGCATCGACCGGAAGGACTACCAGGAGGTAGAAGGCATCCGTCGGCTTTACGCAGAAACGCATTATTACCTGATATACCCATCCGGACAGAAAGTGCGGAAGGATTTCTTCCTGCTGATGTCGGAAGATGGAGATTCCCTTATCGACTTCACCACGGTGAAGGGATTCAAGCCTTGGTGCCCACCGAAGGATATCCGTTGGAATGACCGAAGCGGCCTGGAACTTTTCATCCGCGATGCACATAGAGAGATGGGAATACCCGACGAAGAGCCCTTCCCGTGAGTGCTGTTAAGATGGAATTTGGAATAAATGCTGATTTCCAACGAATTAGCCACATCTGCCGTTAAGGTCGTTTTTATGGTCTTCCCATGCAGATGGCTTATCTTTGCAATATGAGAAATAACAAATAAAAGGATAAAATGATGAAAAGACATTTAGTTATGATGCTTTGCCTAATAGGGATGGCGGTATCGATGCAAGCGCAAACCCTCAACGGGAAATTGGTAGACGAAAAGAATGAACCGTTGGCGTATGCCAATGTCGTGTTGTTACAAGCGGACTCGACCTTCGTAAGTGGCACAATCACCGATGAAATGGGCGACTTCCGTCTTTTGAAGGATGAGAAAGGGACACTTGTCCGTATCTCTTCCATCGGTTATACCACTATCTATAAGAAGGTAAACGGTGGTGACTTCGGAGTGATTCAAATGGCTTCGGATGCACAGCTCTTGGGTGAAGTGGTGGTGAAGGGCGACCTTCCCGTAACCCGTGTGAAAGGGGATGCCTTGGTGACAAGTGTAGCCGGTACACTTCTTGAGAAGGCAGGGACAGCCGAGGACTTGCTCGACAAGATTCCGAACGTGACTGCAGAGAATGGTGACGTGAAGGTATTCGGACGAGGAACGCCCGAAATATATATTAATGGTCGGAAGATGCGCGACCATACGGAACTCGACCGCTTGGAGTCGGACAACATCAAGTCGGTGGAAGTCATCAACAATCCGGGCGCACGATACGATGCTTCGGTGACATCCGTTATCCGTATCCAAACCAAGAAAGCAGCGGGCGATGGCTTCGGCTTCAACAGCCGTACCTACGTCAGCTACAACGAAAAGTGGACGGGACTGGAGCAAATAGACATGAATTACCGGACAGGAGGTTTCGACTTTGGTGGCATGGTACGTTATTGGAATACATACCGTTTCGAAGACAAGGTACAGAGTAAATACACCTACCTGGACAAGGAATGGAAACAGGACATGAATAGTGTAGGGGTAAACCAAATGGAAAGATTGGGGACTCAGTTCTCGGTGAACTACACCTTCAATCCGAAGCACTCCATCGGTATCCGCCATGAATTTACCCGTTCTCCGGATTCCAATGCCGACTGGACATCCGATGATGAGATTTATTTGGACGGTCAGTTGGAAGAAAAAGAATACGTCAGACAAGGAGCATACGCACAGAACCATCGCCATACCGTGAATGCCTATTACACAGGGAAGGTGAAGGATTGGACAATCGATGTCAATATGGATGGCATGTGGTACAGAAACTATGAAAAGGACTGGAACAATTCCACCTATCAGCAAGTGAATCAAGAAGAGCAAACGCTATTGGTCACTTCCACCGTACACAACACACACCACCTTTATGCCACAAAATTGGTGCTTACTCACCCATTGGCAGGTGGAACCTTATCGTTCGGTGGCGAATACTCGCATTCCAAGCGGACCAACCTTTTCGTCAATCCGCAAGGGATTGTGGCAGATGATGACAGTTACTCCAAGGAAGGGATTGCTTCTGCCTTCGTGGAGTATGGACGCCAAATAGGCAAGGCAAGTTTGCAAGCCGGTGTCCGCTATGAACATGTGGCATTCGACTACTATATCAAGAATATCCACCGGAAGGACATGAGCCGTACGACCGACGACTTCTTCCCTTCGTTGGGATTGTCCTTCCCCATCGGAAAGGTACAGATGCAGTTGGGCTATGCCAAGGACATTCTCCGTCCAAGTTTCAGCCAACTCAGCGGTGAAGTCACTTACAACAACCGATACACTTACCAGACAGGGAATCCGTTGTTGCTTCCGATGACCACCGACAACATCAGTCTGAATGCCATCTACCGATGGGCGAGCCTGTCGGTCGGCTATCAGCATATCAAGAACAAGGTGTTCTATCAAAGTATACCTTATTCGGAAGACAATCCGAGTGTTGTCCTGTTTTCATACACCAACCAACCGGCATACGACTTCTGCTTTGCTTCGCTCACCTTGTCGCCGAAGGTCGGTTTCTGGTCGCCTCAACTGAGCGGCCAATTCATGAAGCAATGGATAGAACTGGAAACTCACGAAGGCATCGTCAGTGCGAACAAGCCTATATTCAGTATGGTGTGGCGCAACAACTTCAAGCTTCCGGAAGGTTTTCTGTTCGATGCAAACCTCTATTGGCAGACCAAGGGAAACATGGAAAACGCCTACATGATTAAGAATACCTGGAAGATGGATTTCTCACTACAG
>JAFTTU010000083.1 GCA_017466635.1 Bacteroides sp. | reverse complement strand
TATCTGCAAGGTCTTTCGGATGAGGAACTGGAAGAATGGGTAGAATTCTCGGAGAATGATATATATTATGAATTGACAACCACAGAAAATTTAAATGAAGATGAAGACTAAGTATTTTTGGATGCTCATGGTAGCATTGTTCGTAGGAACTCAAGTGATGAACGCTCAGAACGAGCAAGGCAAGCACCACGGTAAGCGTGCCCACAAGCGCATGACCATGGAACAGATGGTGGACATGCAGTCCAACAAAATCATCGGCGAACTGGGCTTGGACGACAAGACAGCAGCCAAGTTCAAGGATGTGTATGCCAAGTATATGAAGGAAATGAACGACCTCCGCAAGGAAGGAATGGACTTCAGGATGCGTGGAAGAATACAGAAAGGCGATACATTGGCCAAGATGAAAATCCAGATGCCTACCGATGACGAAGTGGATAAGATGATGCGTGACCGATTCAAGCAAAGTCGCAAGATGCTCGATATCCGCGAGAAGTATTACGAAGAGTTCCGCAAATTCCTCTCGCCGAAGCAAGTGCAGAAGATTTATGAACAAGGCCAAAAGAATCATGGCAAGTTCCACAAGGAAATGAATCGTCGGGCAGGAATGAAGAGACCGCAAGGCAATCCTCAGCAAGGCAAATAAACAATGTAGGGGCAGGGTTATCTGATACAATAACACTTTGTTGTCATTTAGGACGAAATGAAGTGTAGTGAAGAATCTCGAGTACACAACGTTTGTGTATTCGGGATTTTTCGCTTTGTCAACAACATGTCTTCGTCGTTATGTTCCTTTGAATGACAAAAATATAGGATTTTTGCAAATAAAATTGTAAGTTTGCGGTAAATTGAAAGAAAGACCATGAAAAAACTGATATGCTCCCTTTTGCTGATGGTCTGCTGCCTGACGGTGCAGACACAGACCCGCAACAAACAATACGAAGATTATATCAAGAAATACCGTGACCTGGCAGTACAAGAAATGAAGAAGTATCACATTCCTGCCAGCATCACTTTGGCACAAGGCTTGCTGGAGTCCGGTGCCGGGAAAAGTTCCCTTGCCCGTAAATCGAACAACCACTTCGGTATCAAGTGCGGTAGTGATTGGAGGGGAAAGACCGTCAGCCATGACGACGATGCACGAGGGGAGTGTTTCCGCGCCTACAAACATCCCAAGCAGTCCTACGAGGACCATTCCAAGTTCTTGGCAGGACGTCCCCGGTATGCTTCTCTCTTCAAACTGAAAATCACTGACTATAAAGGGTGGGCGAGAGGCTTGAAGAAAGCCGGTTATGCCACCAATCCCCGTTATGCCGAGCAGCTTATCGACATCATCGAACTCTATGACTTGCATCGGTATGACACCAAGGGAGGCTTGAAATGGATGAAGGAAAATCCGAATCCTCATCAGCCGTACATAGCCAATGGATTGGTGTATATCGTGGTGAGGGCAGGGGATAGCTGGAAGTCCATCTCCAGGGAATTTGACATCAGCCAGAAGAAGCTACGGAAGTATAATGACTTGTACAAGGGATATGAATTGCAGGTAGGTGACATCCTCTATCTGGAAAAGAAAAACAAGAAGGCCGACAAGGAACACATCGTGCATGTGATTCGGGCCGGAGAATCGATGTACAGCATTTCTCAAAAATACGGCATCCGCTTGAAGAATCTTTATAAGCTCAACAAGATGGATGCGGAAGACCCGTCGCCGGAAGTGGGGACTATTTTGAGGCTTCGTTGATGTTTTTTAAGATAAAAAGTATATTTATGAAGATTTATGGCTACATTTGTAGGCATAAGTGAATAATGTAGATAGAGGGTTATGTCAAAATCGGGTAAAAGCAAAAAATACTTCTTGTTAGGGTTGGGAGCAATCGTCGTAGGATTCTCGTTGTTGATTGTGTTCAATTGGATGTGGGACAAGAGTTCCACCAACGATTCGTGTATGGCTTGTCATTATCATACAGACTCGGACATGAGCTGGAAGCAATCGGTGCATCACAATAGCAAGAGCGGGGTGATGACGGATTGTGCCGCTTGCCACCTTCCGCCGAAGGGTACCCTGGATTATACCAAGGCCAAGATGGCTACGGGAATGAAGGATGTTTGGTCCTACCTCACCAAGAACAAGGAAGACATCGATTGGGAAAGCAAGGGAGAGTTGGAATACGCACAGAAAATCGTGTACAACGAATCGTGTGAGGCCTGTCACGTCAATATCTATCCCGAAGGCATCACCGACGAAGGTGTGACCGCCCACCTCTATTATGACGACAACAAGGAAAAGCTTGGTCTCCAGTGCATCAGTTGTCACCTCGATGCCGGGCACTATAACCCGAACTATCAGCACAAGGCTTTGACCGAAGCTCCGAAGGTGAGCGGGGAAATCCATGCCTCGGCTACGGAAATCACTTCTTTTGAGAATTATGTGGAAACCGTTCCAGGCACATCGGCTTCCATCAGCATGATAGCCATTCCGGGTGGTACGTTCACCATGGGTTCTCCGGAGTCCGAACCTTTCCATAAGGCCGATGAGGCTCCCCAACGTCAGGTGGAAGTGTCTTCGTTCTTCATGGGCGAGATGGAAGTCACTTGGGACCAGTTCTGGGCGTTCTATGCCGAAACCATGTCCGAAGGTCGTACGCCTCCAGCCGTGATTTATGCCAACAATACCCGCGAAGATTTGGATGCGGTGAGCGGTCCGACTCCTCCCTTCGGTATTCCTGACCAAGGTTGGGGCATGGGTACCCGTCCGGCCATCACGATGACGCACTATTCTGCCGAAACCTTCTGCCAATGGCTTTCGCTCAAGACGGGCAAGAAGTACCGTCTGCCTACCGAAGCCGAATGGGAATATGCCGTTCGTGGCGGCACATCCACTCCATACTTCTTCGAAGGTAGTCCGGACGATTTTACCAACGAGGGCTTCTGGAATGGAATCTTCGGTGCCGATACCACTGGAATCAGCCGCTATGTGGTGTATGTGAACAATAGCAAGAACCGTTCGCAAGAACCTTCCAAGGTGCAGGCCAATCCGTTCGGCTTGAAGAACATGCTGGGTAATGTCATGGAGTATTGTTCGGACTGGTATGCCGAAGATGCCTATAGCCAGTTGCAGGATGGAGCCAAGGATCCGAATGGACCACAGTCGGGTACCGAATACGTGGTGCGTGGAGGTACTTATGCTAGCGATGCGGCCGACCTCCGAAGTGCAGCCCGTGCCCATACCCGTCATGACGACTGGTTGCGTACCGACCCTCAGAATCCGAAGAGCATCTGGTGGTACTCCGATATCAAGAGCATTGGTTTCCGTGTGGTATGTGAAGTGCCGGAAGGAATCAAATGAGAATATAATCTTAAAAAAACAGTATACTATGAGTGAAGAAAAAATGAATAGAAGAGGCTTCTTGAAGGCATCTACCGTATTGGGTGTAGGCAGTGTCGTGGGAGCTTCAGCATTGCTCTCAGCATGTAAGGATGGTAATGCTTTGGTGCCATTGAAGCAACCGGGTGAATTCTACGTTCCCGAATTGCCGGACAAGGCCATGGATGGCAAGGAACTGAAAGTAGGGGTCATCGGATGCGGTGGTCGTGGTAGCGGTGCCGTGAAGAACTTGCTGGAAGCCGCCAACGGTATCAAGGTACATGCCTTGGGGGATGTCTTTGCCGACCGTGTGGAAGGACTTCGCGAAGATTTGAAGAACAACCATCAACAGGAAGTGCCGACTGAAAATTGCTTCATCGGATTCGATGCTTACAAGCAGGTCATCGACTCGGGTGTGGATATGGTGATTCTCACCACTCCTCCGGTGTTCCGTCCTATTCATTTCCAGTATGCCACTCAGAAGAACAAGCACTCGTTCCTGGAAAAACCGATTGCCGTGGATGCCAAGGGGTATCGCACCATCATGGCTACCGCCAAGCAGGCACAGGCCAAGAACTTGAGTGTGATTACAGGTACCCAACGTCATCACCAGCGTCCGTATGTGGAAGCCAACAAGCAGATTCAGGCAGGCTTGATAGGCGAAATCACCGGTGGTAATGTCTATTGGAACCAGTCCATGCTCTGGTACAGAAACCGTGAAAAGGGATGGAGCGACATGGAATGGATGATTCGTGACTGGGTGAACTGGAAATGGCTCTCGGGCGACCATATCGTGGAACAACATGTACACAACATCGACGTGTTCTTGTGGATGTCGGGCTATCGTGTGGCCAAGGCAACCGGTTTCGGTAGCCGCCAACGCCGTATCACCGGTGACCAGTATGATAACTTCAGTGTGGACTTCGAAATGGAGAACGGTGTTCACTTGCATAGCATGTGCCGTCAGTTGGATGGATGTAGCAACTTGGTAGGTGAATTTATCCAGGGAACCAGAGGCTCATGGAATAGCGTGAATCATGAAATCAAGGACCTCAAGGGCAATGTCATCTGGAAGTATGACGAAGAAGCCGCCAAGGCAGCGTTCAAGCAACACAATCCGTACGTGCTCGAACATGTGGATTGGGTGAACCATATCCGCAAGGGTACTGCCCATGATGAAGCAACCGAATGTGCCATCTCCAGCTTGGTAGGCGTGATGGGCCGCGAATCGGCTTACAAGGGTAGCACCGTCACTTGGGACGAAATGAGTCAGTCGGATTTGGATTACATGCCGGAAAAGCTCGAATTGGGTGCAATGGATATGTCCAAGCATCAGGTAGAAGTGCCGGGTAAGGAACAGAAATAAAGGTAGATTATGAACAGAAGAAGATTTATCACCAACTCCATATTGGGAGCCGCATCGATAGCCGCCACTACATCGGGCGCATCGTTGCTCACCTCATGTGCTTCGGCCGAGGAGAAGATTGTAGTTCCTTCTCCGGAACTCCGTCTTTCTTTCCAGGAAGGTACAGCCCCAGGGGAAAGCCTGAACGAAAAGTTGGACTATATGGAAAACCTCGGTATCGTTGGTTTTGAACCGGGAGGCCGTAACTTGGCTGCACGAGTCAGTGAATTCCAACAAGCACTTTCCGGAAGAAACATCAAGGTATCTGCCATCTGTGCCGGCTTTGATGGCTTTATCTTGGCGGAAGACCCGAAGGTGAAGGCTGAATTCGATGCCACCATGCGCGATATCATTGCCGCTGCTGGTGAATTGGGTTCTACCGGTGTGATTATGGTACCTGCCTTCAATGGCCAGAAACCTTGCATGCCTCATACCCTTGAGACCCGTGAATTCCTTTGCGAACAGATGCATGAATTGGGTGAATATGCCTTGAAACACAAGACCACCGTCATTCTCGAACCATTGAACCGTAGAGAGGCTCATTACCTCCGTCAGGTGTCTGATGCGGCCGCTATCTGCCGCGACTCCAAGAGTGCCGGTGTGAAGTGTATGGGCGACTTTTGGCACATGCAGGAAGAAACTTCCGACTATGCGGCATTCCTCTCAGCAGGCAAGGAATACCTGCAACACGTGCATGTGGCCAGCCGCGGACGTCGCATCATGCCGGGCGAAGATGGCGATGTAGATAACTATGTAGACGGTTTCCGTGCATTGAAGCAATTGGAATACCCATACTATGTGAGCTTCGAATGTGGTACCAAGGGAGATAGAAACCAGACCGTCAAGGCGGCCGTGGAACTCCTCCGTGCCCAGTGGGAACAAGCATAAGCGCATGGCTCTTTCCCGACGAAATAAACAATTGGTTGGACGCTATGCCTTGCTAGCTATAGCAGGCATGGCGTTGCAACTTTTCTTGGGGGATGTGGATGCCTCTTTCCTTTTTTATCCATGGACCATTATCGTGGCCATCAATTATCTTTATATCCTTATCTTGTTCTATGTAAAGTCTGACTCGGTGAAATGCCTCCGACGTTTGTATGACCGGCCCGCCATGCTTTCCTCCCTGGCTTCCATGCTGGTATTGACCTTGCTTTTCGGCTTGATTCGTCAGGACGGCTCTACGGATGGCTTCTGGGGATGGCTGGGCTTCACCCGGATGACTTCTTCGTGGATTTTCATCCTCTTTCTAGTCCATTTTACCACCGTCATCGGTCTGAAGGCGGTGGAGGATGTGCACCGTTGGAAGCAACGCAGGCTCCCGGTGGTACTGATGCATGCCTCGTCTTTCGTTATCTTGGCTTCGGCCATTGTCAGTAGTGGCGAGAAAGTGCGCGTGCGGGTCACTACGGCAATCGATGCCCCCATCAGCATGGGGGTGACCGAGGACAGGAGGGTGTACGAACTTCCTTTCACGTTGACGCTCAAGGAATTCATCCTGGAGGAATATCCTCCGCAAGTAGTAGTGGTGGATGGTCGGGAGATGGTGATGCCCCGTAGGGAAGTCAAGAAATTCCTGTCGAGGGTAGCCGTTACGGACGATGACGGTACCGAGGAAGTCGAAATCTTGGTCAACCATCCGGCCCGCATCGGAGTGTGGAGAATCTATCAGTCCGGCTATGACAGCTCCCGGGGGAAGGATAGCACCATCAGCATCCTGGAATGTGTGAAGGACGGTTGGTATCCGGCCATCCATGTGGCCATGTGGCTCATCCTGATAGCCGGTGCATGGATGATGTTCGGCGGATGGAAAGTACAGAATAAAAAGAAGGAGGACAAGTCATGAGTTGGGAAAGTTTCATTTATTATGCATTGGTGTCCGCCCTCTGTTGGTTGGTGGGTGCCTACTTCGGATTCCGCGACAAGCGCGGCATGGCGATGTCCTTCACCGGTTTGGGCACCCTCGTGTTCTTCGTCTATATCGTCGGCATGTGGATAGCCTTGGAACGTCCACCCTTGCGCACCATGGGCGAGACACGCCTCTGGTATTCGTTCTTCCTCTCCATCATCGGCGGAGTGCTCTATGCCAAGTGCCGCTACCGTTGGGTATTGGGTTTCAGTACCTTGATGTCACTGGTCTTTGTACTTGTCAATCTCCTGAAGCCCGAAATCCATAGCAAGGCCCTGATGCCCGCCCTTCAGAGCGTGTGGTTCGTGCCGCATGTCATCGTCTATATGTTCTCGTATGCCATGATGGGAGCGGTCACCCTGTTTGCCGTCTACCTGTGGTTCCGCAAGAGCCCCGACGAGGCTACCGACAAGGAACTCGGCATCTGCGACGGCCTGGTCAGAGTGGGGTGGAGTTTCCTCACCCTGGGCATGACGATGGGCGCCCTATGGGCAAAGGAAGCATGGGGCGACTATTGGAGCTGGGACCCGAAGGAGACTTGGGCGTTTGCCACCTGGCTCAGCTACCTGTTCTACCTGCATCTGCGCCCGTCGTGCAAGCATCAGGATTTCCTCTTTGCATGGCTCATTTTCTCGTTCATCCTGCTCCAGATGTGCTGGTGGGGCATCAATTTTCTGCCATCGGCACAAGGTATAAGTATTCATACATATTAGTAAAAAGGACTTGTAATTAAAAATAAATGTTTAACTTTGCCGCCTATTCACTAAAATAATGATAGGTATGAGAAAGTTAAGAATCACATTTGCGTTGTTTTTGTCCCTGATGATGACAGGAGTGATGGGACAGGAATATACCAGCCCTTTCAATCATAGCTTGATGAATGAGAAATTCTACGACTTGATTGTGGGCGAATCGTCAGGCGACAGAGCCTTTTATCACATCCTGGATATCGCACCTTACGAGAGAGACCGCAAGAGCGAAGATTACAAAGGTCTCTTCATGGAGTCTGTCTATGTGGTGGACAAGTTGAAGAGCTACGGTTTCGCCGATGCCAAGACAGAACTTTTGGGCAAGACCAAGACTTGGGATGGTGTCAGTGCTACCCTTTGGGAAGTGTCTCCGAACACCAGCAAATTGGCCGATTATCGCGATTTGGCTGCTATCTTGGGTCAAGGTAGCAAGAGTGCTCATGTCACCGCCGAATTGGCTTGGATAGGCCGTGGAACGGAATTGGAAATCAATGCTGCCGACCTGAAAGGCAAGATTGCCGTTACCGAAGCTTCGGCAGGTAGAGTACACGACTTGGCTGTCAAGGCAGGTGCTGTAGGCATCATTTCCTACTATTCTCCGCGTCCGTTGGTAGACCCAATTCAGATTCCGAATAGCGGTATCCGCAGCAACAATGCTACCTTCTGCATCAACCTCACTCCACGTGATGGATATGCGTTGAGAGACCGCTTGCTCAAGGGCGAGAAGATTACGGTAAAGGCCGACATCGAAACCACGACTGAAGAAACCAACATTGAAGTACCGACTTGTCTCATCAAGGGTGCCGATGACAATGCTGAAGAAATCATACTTTGTGCTCACCTTTATGAAGGTTACGTGAAGTTGGGTGCCAATGACAATATCTCCGGTTCGGTTGCTCTGATTGAAGTGGCCCGTACATTGAATGACTTGATTGAAAGCGGACAGCTCCCGAGACCGAAGCGTTCCATCCGTTTTATCTGGGTACCAGAATTCCAGGGAACCATTCCATGGGCAGTTCAGCACAAGGATATCCTGAAGAATACCCTTTGCAACATCAATCTCGATATGGTGGGCTTGTGGTTGAGCAAGAGCCAGTCTATGTACTGCCTGCACCGCACTACCATGGGCAATCCTCATTACCTGAACGATGTGGCCGAAAGTTTCTATCACTACATGGGTGCTACCAACAAGTCGTTTGTGGCAACAGGCATGGGTAGACCGGATGCATTGAAGCCAGTGTATAGTGTGACTGGTTCCAGAGATCCTTTCTATTACTCCATCAATGCGCACTACGGTGCATCCGACCACGAAGTTTTCAACGATTGGGGTGTACAGGTACCGGGTGTTATCATGATTACTTGGCCGGACAATTACTACCACACATCGGGCGACCGTCCTGAAATCTGTGACCCTACTCAGCTTCACCGTGCCATAGTTTTGGCGGCTGTGTCGGCTTATACCATTGCCGAAGCGGGTGAAGAAGGAGCCGTTCGTATCGCTTCTGAAGTAGCTGCCAATGCCAACAAGCGTATGGCCATCAAGATGCGTTATGACCTTGCACAGATGACCGATGCTTCGGGTGAAGATTTTGCTGCTTTGTATCGTACTGCCAAGTTCAATCAGGATGCCATGATGAAGAACGAAATCGCTACACTGGCTTCTGTGCTCGAATTGGCACCGGCATCGGCTTCGTTGAAGGAAATGATAGCCTCACTACAGAATGGCGTGAAAGCAGCTTGGACTACCAATGGCAAGACCATCGATGCTGCCATGAAGATGCGTGCTTCTTCGTTGGGTGTAGCTCCGGTGAAGTTGGTTCTTTCTGCCGAAGAAAAGGCAGCTGCCAAGGTTTTTCCTCGTAGCACCGACAAGGTGAAGGAGTTCGGTTATGGTGTTCTCCGTTCAGTCTCCAGAGAGTTGATGACCAAGTACGGTTTTGCACGACGTGGTGCCGTGAATCATGGTGCTGAGATTGCCAAGCTCACCGTAGGAGGTACAAACAGTATTCTTGAAATCAAGAAGATGCTTGATGCCCAATTCCCGAATCCGGATAATTTGGCGACTATTACCAAGTATCTTGAAATGTTGAGAGAAGCCGGTTTGGTGGAGCTTTAACATCCGTTTTTGTCAACTTGTCAACTTGACAAACCCCGTCTACCTTTTCCGTATAAGCTATAGATAACGTGAGTACTCTCAACAGCTTGCGAGAGTACTCACGATGGGCGATGAGAGTACTCTCGTGGGGTGGTGAGAGTACTCTTGTGTCAAAAGAGGCATAACCATTTGTCTTCAATTTCGATATTCCAAGAATCTGTCACGTAAAGCCTCCATCATTTCAGGAGTTACACCAATACATTCCGTCAGATAGTTCTGAAATGAACCATATTTAGCATCCACCTTATCCAAAGTTGCCTCGAAGATTGCAGGGTTAGCACTAATCAACGTATTGATGACCGTCTTTTGCGATTCGGTTTTAGTCTTGATTTTCGATGCCATCGGATCATAATAATCCTTCGACAGGATAAAGTCTGCCATAATCAGTTCACGGTCTGCTCCCAAGGCTGCCAACAGCATGGCCGATGCACTACCGGCACGATCCTTTCCTTGCGTGCAATGCCATAACACGGCTCCGTTTTCCGGATTAACCGTCAACAAGTCGGCAAAGAATTGGCGATACACCTCCTGCGACGATTCCTCGAAGAAAATGATATCGTACATGCTTGTACACATGGCCTGCACAGAAGGATGGTCCGCATACTGCAACAACATACCTATCATCTGTTCTTCATTCTCGAACTTGGTATCGACCTCACCCTCTTCACCGCCGAAAGACAAGGCAAGAGACAAGTATCTCGCCTTTCCAGGAATGACATCCGAAGCCGAAAGACTCTCTTTCTTACCACGGAAATCATAGATGCACTGTACTTTGTATTGATCACAAAGCAACGTTGAATCCTCTTTCGAAAGCTCCGAAATTTTAGCGCTACGAAGCAACAGATTATCCTTGATTCGCTGGTTACCAATCCGATAACCACCCAATTGTCGGGCATTATGTGCACTGGTGAGACCTATCAGCTGATTTTTCAACTCGATTTTCTGGTCCTCAACGGCATTCGTCTGACAAGAAACAAGCATGACCATGATACCTATTATAATAGATAAAGTACGAATCATATCAGCAAGCATTTATTAAAGAGAACTTACCAGGAACTTGATTCCACCAACAATCTTCTGGATGTTCGGGAAGAAATGCTGACGAGCCATGTCAATGATGGCAGAACGATATTTCTCTGTGCCACTTGTAGTGAATCCAATGGCAAATACGGCTCTAATCAGGCGCAAGGCATCCAACATACCCCCTAATTTCTGAATCATTTCCGGATCTTCAGTCTTGAAATACTTACGGATGAAGCAATCCTTGAAAATCTTGACCGTAGCGTTGTCCATTCCGCAAATACCTACCGACATCTCATCCGTTCTCATTCCGTTGAGAATGACTGCTATGGAAATGAGGTCATAAATCGGATGTCCTACAGACATACCCTCCATGTCAATCCAAAGCATTTCTCCATTCTGAATCATGATATTCTTCGGATGCGCATCGCAATGCACGAGTCTGTCGCCCTCAGGAAGGGCTTCGAGAATCTGCTTCATGAGTTCACCTTCCTCTTCAGTCAAGTGTTTGGAAGCATTCTCCACTTGCTTAGCAAAGCTTGCCTTGGCACTGCCGAACACCGGATTGTCCGTATGGACAGAGTGGAGCAGATTCAATTGCTCAATGTATTTGTCTGTCAATTCTTCCATTCGGCTTGGGTCTTTCTGAATAGACTCACCTAAGGTGCTACTCTTGATGATTTCATACACAACCCCTCTTCTACCTTCACCACAATCCACCAAGTCGAATGAAATGGCTGTAGGAATACCCAAGAGAAAAGCTTCCTTGGCCTTTGCCAATTCCTTGTCAAGATCTTCGTAAGTCTCAGGGTTGAAGTTGACCTTCACGATTTCATCTTCACTGATGCGGTAAACAGCCCCATTACCACCGGCACCAATCTTTTCGCACTTATCCAAATCAATCTTGCGCAGTGCTTTGGTTATATTGATAATCTTAGAGAAGCCTGTCATTTCAAATACATTGTAAACTTCAGGAGATACATTCACTAATTTGAAGTTCTTCTCAGTCTTGACCATCTTGAGTATGATACGAAGACCGCTTGATGCAACGTATTCAAGTTCGGACGCATCAAGCACCAAACTTCCATGTGGATTTTCCTTGCTGATTTCAGCAAATTCCGTTTCAAACTTAGCCGAAGCTTCTGTGTCAAATCTTCCTTGCAATGACACTACAAGGACATCATTGTCTACCTTAAAACTATAATTCATAATACCTTGAATAAAATTTTCTGCAAAGTTCTGTTTTTTTTACACATCCACCAAGAAACAGCTGTTTACATTTCGGTTTACACGCCATGATTATCAACAAAATCCGAGCGCATACAGCTATTCCTATAACGAAGAGTTGTCCGTTTGCAAACTGGAATTAGCAACTGGCGTTTCCTTCGAGCTATTTTCATCCCCCAATATATCTTCGATAAAGTTTTCCAATGAATTGTCGGTAGTCATCCCTATCTTTTGGCGGAATCGGTGGCGAAGCATCAATACGCTTCGTGGGGCAATGGTCAATAACTCAGCTATTTCCTTATTGTCCTGCTTCAAAACAATGAGCATCGAAAGAAGTTCTTCCCGACGGGTAATGGATGGAACCTTTTCGCGGATACGAGGC